>JAEWEX010000312.1 GCA_023389135.1 Pseudomonadota bacterium
CCATCCCGAGCACCAGCCAGTCCCAGGTGGCGGCCTCCTGGCCCCATTCCGCGATGTCGCCCCCCATTACGGTGACGAGGATCGCCAGCACCGCCACGACCACCCCTGCCGCGACCGCCAGCCCGACCGCAAGGGCCTGCAGCCCCAGGATGTAGACGAGCCATGCCCCGTAGATCGAGCGGTTGCGCAGCGACGATACCGCCGCGAGCCGTCCGAAGCGGACGCCGCCCGCCCACCACCGGAATTCGATGCCATGAAACAGCGGGAATGCGAGCACCGTGAACACCGCCCCCCACACCAGCGCCATGAAGGCCAGTCCCACCGCGGCGGAGCCCTCGCGCCCCAGGAGGTCGGACAGATCCCCCTCCTCGCCCACCCGCTCCAGCGCGGAGGCGAGTTCCGGCCATGTGACGGTGGCGGCGAGGAAGGCCAGCGCGGCGACCAGCGGGCCCGCCCCCGCCAGCCACAGCCAGATGCCGCGGGCGAAGAACGTGCGTCCCCTGCCCTCGAACCGCGCCTGAAGATCGCCGAACCAGGTGTGGCCCAGCTTGTAGCGCTCCAGGCTTGCGCGGGCGAAGGGATAGGCGAGCCCTAGCGTCGCCAGGATCGCCGCCCACCAAAGGCTGGCGCGAACGGCATAACCCCAGGCGGAGCCGGTCTGGTGAAACCTGAGGCCCCGGAACACGGTGCGGGTCAGCCGGTAGCGGCGGGCGCGGAACAGCGCGTACTGGCCGAGGAAGCCCAGCACCAGAAAGGCGCCGACGCCCCAGATCTCGGTGATGAGCCCGGTGGACAGCGCCGCGATGAACAGGGCGACATTGAGCGGCAGCACCACGATCAGCGCGACCAGAAACCCGATGAAAAGCTCGCGCCCGGTGCCGGCGTATTCCAGCGTCGCACCCGCGCTCTCGGTCTCGCCCCAGTAGTGCCGGCGCAGGTCGGTCAAATACCAGAAGCGGTAGAGGCCGAGCGTCGCGAGCATGAGGACCGAGCCCTTGAGCGCGATCCAGCCGAGCGCCGACAGGCTGCCGTGGAAGCGCGCGCCATCCGCCCCGGCCTCGCCCGTGTCGCCTGCAGCCGCGCCCTGCATGCCCCCTCCGACGTCCCCGCCGGTGGGTTTGGCCTATTCGGCCGCAGCGGGCAAGCGGTAGTCGCGGAAGCGCTCCCGCAGCGCGGTCTTCTGGATCTTGCCGGTGGCGGTGTGGGGCAACTCGTCCACGAACACCACGTCGTCCGGCATCCACCAGCGCGCTATGCGGCCGGCCATGAAGGCCAGGATCTCGTCCCGCGTCGGCTGCGGCATGTCCTCGCGTGGGACCACGACAAGCAGCGGCCGCTCGTCCCATTTCGGATGCGCGACGCCGATGACCGCGGCCTCCGCGACCTTCGGATGGCCGACAGCCAGGTTTTCCAACTCGATGGAGGATATCCACTCGCCTCCGGACTTGATGACGTCCTTGGCGCGGTCGGTGACGTGCATGTAGCCATGGGCGTCGATGGTCGCGACGTCGCCGGTGTCGAAGAAGCCGTCGGCATCGAGGATCGGCTCGTCGACGCGGTAATAGGCTCGCGCCACCGCCGGTCCCCTGACCTTGAGCCTGCCGAAGCCGGCGCCGTCCCACGGCACCATGCGGCCCTCGTCGTCGGTCAGCCTGAACTCGACGCCGAAGAACGGATGGCCCTGCTTCATCTGGAGATCGAGCATCGCCTCGCCCTGCAGATGCGCAACGTCCGGCTTGATGGTGCAGATCGAGCCGAGCGGGCTCATCTCGGTCATGCCCCAGGCATGGGCGACGTCGACGCCGTAGCGGTCCTGGAACGCCTGCGTCATGGCGCGCGGGCAGGCGGAGCCGCCGATCACCACCCGCTTCAGGTCCGGCAGTGCGCCGGCGACCTTATCCAGATGCTGGAGCAGCATGAGCCACACCGTCGGAACGGCCGCGGTGCAGGTCACCTTCTCCTGCGTCAGCAGGCCGTAGAGGCTCTCGCCGTCCAGCCTCGGGCCGGGCAGCACCATGGCCGCGCCCGCCATGGGCGTGGAAAAGGCCAGCGACCAGCCGTTGGCATGGAACAACGGCACCACCGGCATCACCACGTCGCGCGACGACAGGCCGAGCGCATCGGCGCCATTGGCCATCAGGCCATGCAGCACGTTGGAGCGGTGGGAGTAGACGACGCCCTTGGGGTCGCCGGTGGTGCCGGAGGTGTAGCACATGCCGGCGGCGGCGTTTTCGTCGAGCGCCCTCCAGGCAAAGTCGCCGTCCGCCTCCGCGATCCAGTCCTCATAGGCGACCGCGCCCCTGAGGTTGGTCTGCGGCATGTGGGCCGCGTCCGTCAGCACCACGAAGCGCTCGATGGACGGGAGCCGGTCCTGCAGCCGCTCGAGCAACGGCACGAAGGTCAGGTCCGTCAGCATCACCCGGTCCTGCGCGTGGTTGACGATCCACGCGATCTGCTCGTGGAACAGGCGCGGATTGACCGTGTGGCAGACCGCGCCGACGCCCATGATGCCGTACCAGGCTTCCAGATGGCGCCAGGTGTTCCACGCCAGCGTCGCGACCCGGTCGCCGGTGCGCACGCCGTCGCGGTCGAGCCGCTGCGCCACCCGGAGCGCGCGGGCCCGCAGCGTGCTCCAGTCGGTCCGGTGGACGGGCCCCTCCACCGAACGCGACACCACCTGGCGTGCGCCATGCTGGATGGCGGCGTGATCGAGGATGCGGTGGACCAGAAGCGGCCAGTCCTGCATCAGGCCCTGCATGCGCGTCCCTCCATCGGCGACGCCGTGCGCGCGCCCGCCATTGCCGCGAGCATGCCAGCGGGCGCGGCGATCCCGCAACAGCACCGCGAAATCACACCGGAACGAGTGGTTTTCGCCTTGCGGAGCCCCCGGATTCGCGGCATCACACGTTTCCTTTAGGACCATCGAAGCGTTCATGCCGATCACCAGCAACACGTTCGTGCGAGCCACGGCGCTCCTGCTGCTCGCGGGCCTCGTGGCGCTGCTGGCCATCGTCGGCACGACGATCTGGCTGGTGGAGCGCTCCCAGGAGCATTTCGACGAGGTCGTGGCCGCCCGCGAGGCCCGTTCGGCCACCGCCGATCTGAGAGCGGCGCTCCAGGACGCCGAGACCGGCCAGCGCGGCTATCTGCTGACCCGGGAAGAGCCCTATCTGGAGCCGTACACCGACGCCCGCGGCCGGGTCGGCCCGAGCCTCGACCGGCTGGATGCGCTGCTTGCCCGGAACCCGGAGGCGGGCGAGACCCGCGAACGGCTACGCTCGGGGATTGCCCAGAAGCTGCAGGAACTCGACAGCACCGTGGCGCTGGCGCGACAAGGCCGGGCCGAGGAGGCGCTGGAGGTGGTGCGAACCGACCAGGGCAAGGCCGCCATGGACGAGGTGCGCAATATCTTCAACGGCATCGTCGAGATCGCGGACAGCCGGATCAACGCCAGCGTCGACAGCCAGCGCGCCAGCGCCGACATGCTGCGCTGGGTGGCGATCCTCGGCGCCGGCGTCATCATCGCGGTGGTCGGCGGATCGGCGTGGACGGTGATGGTCTACACCCGCGAGCTCGCCCATGCGCGCCAGCAGCTGGAGACCACGAACATCCGGCTGGAAGAGCGTGTCGCCGAGCGAACCTCGGACCTCGCCCGGGCGAACGAAGAGGTCCAGCGCTTCGCCTACATCGTGACCCACGACCTCCGCGCGCCGCTGGTAAACATCATGGGCTTCACCAGCGAGCTCGAGACCTGCATCGCGCCGATCCAGCAGTTCATGGAACGCTCGGAGCCGGGCGACGATCCTGTCGAGCAGGAGGCCCGGCTCGCGGCCAACGAGGATCTGCCCGAGGCCATCGACTTCATCCGCTCATCGACACGCAAGATGGACGGCCTGATCAACGCCATCCTCAAGATCTCCCGCGACGGGCGCCGCGCCGCGAAGCCGGAGGAGATCGACCTCGGCGAGATGCTGGAGATGGCGGCCTCCGCCATCCACCACCAGGTGAGCGAACGCGGCGGCGAGGTCGTGGTCGAGCCGGGACTGCCGAAGATCGTGTCCGACCGCATGTCGCTGGAGCAGATCTTCGGCAACCTGCTGGACAATGCGGTCAAGTACAGCGACCCGGCGCGACCGCTGCGCGTGCGCATCAGCGGCGGCCGCGCGCCGCGCAACGCCTTCTTCATCGATGTCGAGGACAATGGCCGCGGTATCGCCTCGCAGGACAATGAGCGGGTGTTCGAACTGTTCCGCCGCTCCGGCGAGCAGAGCGCCCCGGGAGAGGGCATCGGGCTTGCCCATGTGCGAACGCTCGTCCGCAATCTCGGCGGCGATATCACCCTGAGTTCCGAGCTGGGCAAGGGCTCGACGTTCCGAGTCTCGCTTGCCCGGGACATCCGCGCATTTGTCGGGAGTAGCGCAGCATGAGTGAACCGAAGGCCGTCACGATCATCATGATCGAGGATGACGAGGGCCACGCCCGCCTGATCGAGAAGAACATCCGCCGGGCGGGCGTCAACAACGAGATCATCCCGTTCACCGACGGGACCAGCGCGCTGGCCTACCTGTTCGGCCCCGACGGGTCCGGCGAGGTGAGCGCGCGCCGCCACCTGCTGGTGCTGCTGGACCTCAACCTGCCGGACACCACGGGCGTGGCGATCCTGGAGAAGGTCAAGAGCAACGTCCACACCAAGCGCACCCCGGTGGTGGTCCTGACCACCACCGACGACGAGCAGGAGATCCAGCGCTGCTACGATCTCGGCGCCAACGTCTACATCACCAAACCGGTGAACTATGACGGCTTCGCCAATGCCATACGGCAGCTCGGCCTGTTCTTCTCGGTGATGCAGGTTCCGGAGACCGCCTGACGCCATGCCGAACCGCATCATCCGCGTCCTCTACATCGAGGACGATCCAGGCCTCGCCCGGCTCGCGCAGAAGAGCCTGGAGCGGCGCGGATACGAGGTCGAACTGGCGGCCGATGCCACCGCCGGTCTGGTCCGCATCCGCGAAGGCGGGATCGATGTTGTGGGGCTCGACCACTATCTGCCCACCGGCACGGGGCTCGACGTGCTGGCGTCCATGAAGGACATCCCCGCCGCGCCGCCGGTGGTCTATGTCACCGGCTCCGCGGAGACGTCGGTGGCGGTCGCCGCGCTCAAGGCCGGCGCGTTCGACTACGTGCCCAAGAGCATCGCCGACGACTTCCTGGAGCTGCTGGGCAACGCCATCGGCCAGGCCGTCGACCGCGCCCGGCTGATGCGCGCCAAGGAGCGCGCCGAGGCCGAGCTGCGCGAGGCGAAGGACCGCGCCGAGCTGCTGCTGAGCGAGGTCAACCACCGGGTCGCCAACAGCCTCGCCATGGTGGCGGCGCTTGTCAGGATGCAGGCCAACGCGGTGGAGGAGCCGGCCGCCAAGGCAGCCCTGGCGGAGACCCAGGCGCGCATCACCGCCATCGCCGGCGTGCACCGCAAGCTCTACACCTCCGACGACGTTCGCTTCGTGGACATGGGCGAGTACCTGACCAGCCTCGTCAACGAACTGGACACCTCCATCGGCACGGGCGGCGGCGCCGCGCGGCTCAGCCTCGACGTCGAGCCCGTCCGCGTTCCCACCGACAAGGCGGTCTCCATCGGCGTCATCACGGCCGAGCTCGTCACCAACGCCATCAAGTACGCCTATTCCGAGGACCGGCCCGGAGAGGTCCGCATCCGCCTCCATCGCGAGGACGCCGACGCCGCCATGCTTGCGGTGGAAGACGACGGCGTCGGCTGGACAGGCTCCGGCCCCGCCAAGGGCACGGGGCTCGGCACGCGCCTGATCAAGGCGATGGCCGGCGCGCTCGGCTCGGCGGTGACCTACGAGCCGCGAGCGCAAGGCACGCGGGCGGTGCTGCGGATCGCGGTGTGACCGGTCGCGATGACCTATAGCGGGGTGGCGTTGGCGCCGTGGCGGCCACGGTCGGTCTTGTCGTAGAACTTGCCGAGCAGGCCGGGCACGGTCGGATTGTCAGCCATCAGCGTGTAGGCCGCCATGCACTCCTTGTAGAGCTGGTCGTCCAGGCTGCGGCCGATCATGTCGAGGATGACCTGCTTGGCGGAACGGACCGCCGCCTGATCGTTGCGCAGGATAGAGGCCGCCAGGGCCTCCGCCTCCTCCATCAGCCGCTCGTGCGGCACCACCTTGGAGACAAGGTTGATCTGGAGGGCGCGCGCGGCGTCGATGGGCTCGGCGGTCAGCGCCATCTCCAGCGCGATCCCGACGCCGCAGAAATTCACCAGCCGCGCCAGCCCGCCATCGCCATGATGGAAGCCCCGGCGGGCCTCGAACGAGCCGAACTTCGCCCGGGCCGACGCGATCCGGATATCGGCGGAGAGCGCGAGTTCGAAGCCGCCTGCCAGCGCCCAGCCATTGACGGCCGCGATCACCGGCTTGGTCATGCGATGCTGGCCGCGCGTCAGCCCGCCGAGGCCGAGCTTCGCCCAGTCCGCCAGCATCTGCGGCGTCGCGCCGACATACTGGGTGACGTGCTCTTTCAGGTCCATGCCGGCGCAGAACGCATCCCCCGTGCCGGTGATGATCGCGACATCGACGGCATCGTCGTTCTCGATCTCGTCCCAGGCCGCGCACAACGCCTGGTGGACCTCGCTGCTGATGGCGTTCTTGGCTTCCGGGCGGTTCAGTCGCAGGCGCGCGACGCGGCCGGACTTCTCGAACTCGACGACGGGCATGGCGGCCTCTTCCTTCGTTCCGAAAATGAGTGCTGCTGTCAGATTTGCATAACATCGTTATGCTGCCAATGCTGCTTGCGATCGAGCCGGGTGCCACGGTCCGCAGCGGCATGACGCAGATGCAGGAAGCGATCGATGGGTGACGAGGCAGCGCGCGAACAGCGCCGGGCGACCGTGGACGGCGTCAAGCGCGAGATCATCCGCGCCGCGGCGAAAAAGGTCTTTGCCGAGGCGGGCCTCGACCGCGCCTCGGTGCGCGAGATCGCCCGTGCCGCCGGCTACACCACCGGCGCAATCTACTTCCACTATGCCGGCAAGGAAGCGCTCTATGCCGACCTCGTCAGCCAGTCGCTCGACGGGCTACAGAGGGCGGTCGGGACGGCGGCCGCCGGCGCCGGCGGACCTGTCGCGACAGTCACGGCCGCTTTCCGCGCAATGGCGGGGTTCTACGACGAGCATCCGCGGGACCTGGAACTCAGCCTCTACCTTCTGCAGGGCATGCGCCCGCGGGGGCTCAGCCCCGCGCTGAACCGCGAACTGAACGCAAAACTGATGGCGGTGCTCGCCGTGTTCCGCGCCGCGCTCGCGCGGGCCGGCGTGGCCGACGCACGCCTCGATCTGGTGGTCGCGGCCCTGTTCTCGCAGATCATCGGTACTCTGGTCGCCGCCCATACCGGCCGGCTGCGGCTCATCGGGGTCGACCTCGACGCCGTGGTGGCGCATCACGTCGCCTCGATCGAGGATAGGCTTCTCCCGGACGCCAGGCCGTGACGACCATCGAAACCGACCGCGTGCCCCTGATATCGGCGGCGCGATTCGAGGAGTTGCTGGCCGGCAGCACGCCGCTGATGGCTTTCCTCGGCCTCAGGACCGAGAGCGTCGCCCATGGACGCGCGGTGATCCGCATGCCGTTCAGCCCCGCGCTGGTGCGCCCGGGCGGCAGCCATGCCGGCCCGTCGCTGATGGCGGTCGCCGACATCGCCATGTATGCGGCGGTTCTCTCCGTGGTCGGTGACGACCCGCGACCGCTGACCACCACGATGTCTCTTGAGTTCCTGAAGCGGCCTCCCAATCGCGACCTTCTCGCCGACTGCCGCGTCGTGGGCGGGATCGCGCCGCTCGTCGTCGGGAGGATCGAGATCCGACCCGCCGACGAACCCGACGAGATCGTGTGCGCATCGATGTGCACCTACGCGCTGCCGCGGGACCTCGCCGGCACCTGACGGGCCTTGGCCCGGCGGTCGCGCTCGACCTCGGAATAATGCTCGCGCTTGGCCGTGTACATGCGCTCGTCGGCGCGCTTGACCACCTGTTCGAGGCGTTCGCCCTGCTGTCCGGTGGCGGCGCCCACCGAGAACGAGAGCTCGGCCGCGGAATAGAACTGGTTGTTGAGACCGACCAGCTTCTCGAACTCCTCCATCAGCAGGTCGCACTGCTCCTCGCCGGCGCCCGGAAGCAGGACGGCGAATTCATCGCCGCCGATGCGGGCCGCCCGCGCCGGGCGCTCGATCAGCTTGTTCAGAACCTCGCCCGCACGGCGCAGCAGCTCGTCGCCTGCGGTGTGGCCCATCTGGTCGTTGACGGCCTTCAGGCCGTTGAGATCGGCCATGATCACGGAGACCGGCCACGGCCCCTTGCGCTCGAGGCGATTGAGTTCGTCGACGTAGAACGAACGGTTGTGGAGCTTGGTGAGCACGTCGTGCTTGCCCAGGAACTCCAGATAGGCCTCGGCCTTCTTGCGCGCGGTGATGTCGGTCAGCGCCACCTGCACCAGCGACCAGTCACGCTCATGGCCGGGCAGCACCGAGAACTGCATCTGCAGGTGCAGTTCCTCGCCGGAAAGCGCGTAGTTCACGACCTCGCGCGACTGGAACAGGGTTCCCTGCCACAGCTCGACCAGCTGCTCGCGAAAATGCTGGCGCATGTCGTCGCGGAACACGTCGCCCAGCCGGCTCAGCAGTTCCGCCTTGTCCGCGGCGCCGAACAGGTCGAGCGTGTGGCGGTTGACGTCGATGACGCGGATTTCGCTCATGCAGCGCTCGACGAATTCCGGGTGCACGTCGGTGAACACCCGAAAATCCACGATGCCGCGCTCGCGCACGTCCTCCAGCAGGTGGCGGATCCGGCTGAAGTCCTCAACCCACAGCGACACCGGCGAATGCTGGAACAGGCCGCGGGCATAGGTCTCGCTGACCGACAGCCGTCGCCGGTCGCTCTCGCGTTCGGTCACGTCCTCGGTGGAGATCAGCACCCGGTCCCAGCTGTCCTCGTAGCCGGGCAGGATCATGCCCTTGAGCTGGACGTCCACGCGCCTGCCGGAAAGCGTGTAATTGACCGCGTTGGAGTGGAACTCGGTCTTGCCGTCGGCGATCTGCATGATCTCTTCGATGTGGGTCTTCATCATGTCGCCGCGGAAGACCTTGTCGAGATTTGCGACGAGGTGGTCGAAGCTGTCTGCCTCGAACAGAGACAATGTCTTGCGGTTGACCTCGATCAGCCGGATGCTCGACGCGCTGGCGCGCACGCGCTCGGGGTCGCCCTCCAGGAAGGCGCGCAGGTCGCTGATGCCTGCCCCCTTCCACGCCTCGATCTGGGCCTTGATGCCGCTGTAGTCCTCGAGCCACAGCGCCACCGGCGCGAGGTCGAACATCTTGGCGTGGTCGCCGTGAACGTCTTGTCGATCAAGGATGTCGTGGGCCGACCGGCCGGAGTTTTCGTGCATCATGTCTTCGCTCGGATCGACGGGCCTTTCGCGCCCCGTAGGCATCGGTTCATAGCGCAACTTTCCACCACGCAAGATTAATATCGACGCATATTGCGACACCTTGCCGGACCGCAATGCGGGATTGGGCTCGCGGCGAGGGCCTGCTAGCGTGGGGCCGCGCGGCGACAGGCCGCGCGACAGACGGAACGGCTGCCATGCTCACGAACCTCCAAACGCGCGACGTCGAGACCCTGATCCATCCCTACACAAATCTCGCCAGCTTCCGCGACGTGGGTCCCCTGGTGCTGGAACGCGGCGAAGGCATCTACGTCTATGACGTTGACGGGAAGCCTTATATCGAGGGCATGGCCGGCCTGTGGTGCACGGCGCTGGGCTACTCCAACCGTGAGCTGATGGCCGCCGCGATGGAGCAGATGGGGCGCCTGCCCTTCACCCATCTGTTCGGCGGCAAGAGCCACGATCCCGCAATCGAGCTGGCCGAGATGCTGAAGGAGATCGCGCCGGTTCCGATCTCCAAGGTGCTGTTCTGCTCGTCGGGCTCGGAGGCCAACGACGCCCAGATCAAGCTCGTCTGGTATATGAACAACGCGCTGGGACGCCCCAAGAAGAAGAAAATCATATCGCGCTGGCGCGGCTACCATGGCGTCACGGTGGCGACGGCGAGCCTCACCGGACTGCCCGCCAACCACGCCGACTTCGACCTGCCCATCGCGGGTGTCCTCCACGCCGCCGCGCCCCACCACTATCGGGGGGCACAGCCCGGCGAGAGCGAGGCGGACTTCGCCACGCGGCTCGCAGCCGAACTGGAGGAGACGATCCTGCACGAGGGGCCGGACACGGTGGCCGCCTTCATCGCCGAGCCGGTGATGGGCGCGGGCGGGGTCATCGTCCCGCCGGAGACCTATTACGAGAAGATCCAGGCGGTGCTGGAGCGCCACGACGTGCGCCTCATCGCCGACGAGGTGATCTGCGGCTTCGGGCGCCTCGGCGCCTGGTTCGGCTCGGAGGTCATGGGCATGAAGCCCAACTCGATCTCCGTCGCCAAGGCGCTGTCATCGGCCTACATGCCCATCGGCGGCGTCATGATCGACGAGCCGCTGTACCAGGCGATGCTGGACGAGAGCCGAAAGATCGGCATCTTCGGCCACGGCCACACCTATGCAGCCCACCCGGTCACCGCCGCGGTGGCGGTGAAGACGCTCCAGATCTACAAGCGCGAGCGCATCGTCGACCACGTCAGGTCCATCATCCCGCAGTTCCAGGCGCGGCTGAAGGCGCTGGCCGACCATCCGCTGGTGGGCGAGGCCCGCGGCAAGGGCCTCATGGGCGCGGTCGAGCTGGTGGCCGACAAGGCCACCAAGCGCAACTTCGATGCCAGGAAGGGAGTGGGCGCCCGCACCGTCGCTCTGTGCCAGGAGGAGGGCCTGCTGCTGCGCGGCCTCGCCTCCGACGCGCTTGCCATCTGCCCGCCGCTGATCATCACCGCCGACGAGATCGACATGCTGTTCGACCGTCTGACCGCGGCGCTGGACAAGGCAGAGGCCTGGGTGAGCAAGGACGGTCTGCGCGCGGGGTGACGCCCGCTGTTGCGTACACCGCTGCCAACGTGAAAGCAGCCACCCCGCGGTGTCGAGCCGCGAGGTGGCCGTGATCGTCGCGCCGGCAGAAGCCCGCTAAAGCACCACCACCCGGGTGCCGGGCTTCACCTGCCCGTAGAGATGCATCACATCCGGGTTGGCCATGCGGATGCAGCCCGACGACATGGCGCGGCCGATGGAACTCGGATCGTTGGTGCCGTGGATGCGGTACATGGTGTCGCGCCCGCCGGAATGCAGGTACATGGCGCGCGCGCCCAGCGGGTTGTTGGGGCCGCCGGGCATGCCGCCCGCAAACTGCCGGGTGCGCGGATCGCGCTTCATCATGGCGGCGGGCGGGGTCCAGGTCGGCCATTCGGCCTTGCGGCCGACGACCGCTCGGCCCTTCCAGCCAAATCCCTCGCGGCCGACGCCGACGCCGTAGCGCCATGCCTTGCCGTCATCGCGGACATAATAGAGGTAGCGTTCCCGGGTGTTGACCACGATGGTGCCCGGC
>JAEWEX010000319.1 GCA_023389135.1 Pseudomonadota bacterium
GTCGATGACGACGGCCATGTAGCCCCTTGCTTCCCGGCGCCGTCAGCGCCGGATCATGCCCACGATGGCGAGCAGCACGATGGCGCCCACCGCGGAGACGGCCAGACTGCCCCAGAACCCGGCGAACGCGATGCCGAGCAGGTTGGCGAGGAAGGCGCCGATGAACGAGCCGACGAGGCCGACGATCAGGTTCGTCAGCAGGCCGTGGTCGCGCTTGTGAACCTTCTCCGCGATCCAGCCCGCGAGAATGCCGATGATGATCGTCCCGATGATGCCCACGCCGCTCATGCCGATTCTCCTGCCTCACATGCCGCGTCGGGCGGCGTTGCCATGGGCTACAGATTGAGGACGCGGCCGTAGGCGTCAAGGACCGCCTCGTGCATCGTCTCCGAAATGGTGGGATGCGGGAAAACCGCGTCGATCAGTTCCTGCTCCGTGGTCTCGCAGTTCATGGCCACCACGAAGCCCTGGATCAGCTCCGTCACCTCGGCGCCGCACATGTGCGCGCCCAGCAGCTCGCCGGTCTTGCGATCGAAGATCACCTTGACCATGCCGTCCGGCTCGCCCAGCGCGATGGCCTTGCCGTTGGCCATGAAGGAGAACCGCCCGATGCGGATGTCGCGGCCGGCCTCCCTGGCCTTCTTCTCGGTCAGGCCGACGGAGGCGATCTGCGGATGGCAGTAGGTGCAGCCGGGGATCTTCGCCTTGTCCATGGCGTGCGGGTGCAGGCCCTTGATGGCCTCCACGCAGATCACGCCCTCGTGCTCGGCCTTGTGGGCCAGCATCGGCGCCCCGGCGACGTCGCCGATGGCGTAGACGCCCTTGACGCTGGTGCGGCCATACTCATCGGCGGCGATGGTGCCGCGCTCCATCTTCACGCCCAGCGCCTCCAGCCCGAGGTTCTCCACATTGCCGACGACGCCGACCGCGGAGATGACGCGGTCGACCGTGATCTGCTGGGTCTTGCCGTCGCCGGTCTCCACGGTGGCGGTGACGCTGTCGGCCTTCCTGTCGAGCTTCGCGACCTTGGCGCCCGAGATGATCTTGAGGCCGAGCTTCTCGAAGCGCTTGCGGGCGAACTTCGCGATCTCCTCGTCCTCGACGGGCAGGATCTGCGGCATGACCTCGACCACCGTCACGTCGGCGCCCATGGTCTTGTAGAAGCTCGCGAACTCGATGCCGATGGCGCCGGAGCCGACCACCAGCAGCGACTTCGGCATCTTCTCGGGCACCAGCGCCTCGAAATAGGTCCAGACCTGCTTGCCGTCCGGCTCCAGCCCGGGCAGCACCCGCGGGCGCGCGCCGGTCGCCACGATGACGTGCTTGGCCGTATAGGTGCCCTCGCCCTTCGCGTTCTTCGGGGCGGGCACCTGGGGCTGCATGGGCTTCTTCTTCGTGGCCGTGACCTTGACCTCGTTGGCCTTGGTCAGCGTCGCCTCGCCCCAGATCACGTCGATCTTGTTCTTCTTGAACAGCATGCCGACGCCGCCGTTCATGCGCGCCGCGACGCCGCGCGAGCGGTCGACTACGGCCCTGGGGTCGAACCCGACCTTCTCCGCGCTCAGGCCATAGTCCCCGGCGTGCTGCATGTAGTGGTAGATCTCCGCCGAGCGCAGCAGCGCCTTGGTGGGGATGCAGCCCCAGTTGGAGCAGATCCCGCCCAGGTGCTCGCGCTCCACCACGCCGACCCTGAAGCCCAGCTGGGCCGCCCGGATCGCCGCCACATAGCCGCCGGGCCCGCCGCCGATGATGATGATGTCGTAGGCGTTGTCGGCCATTTTCTTCTCCGCTGTCATCCCGGCCGGAGCGAAGCGGAGAGCCGGGATCCAGGACCACCAGAATGGAATGACAGGCGCAGCCTGCCGAAGGACCTCCAGTGTTCCTGGATCCCGGATCGCGCCGCCATGCGGCGCGTCCGGGATGACACCGGAGGCAGTCCCGTCACACCAGCATCGAGAACGGCTTCTCGATCAGCGCCTTGAAGGCCGCCATCAGTTCCGCGCCGAGCGCGCCGTCCACGGCGCGGTGGTCGGTGGAGAGCGTGACCGACATGACGGTGGCGACCGCGAGCTGGCCGTTCTTCACCACCGCGCGCTGCTCGCCGGCGCCAACCGCCAGGATGGTGGCGTGCGGCGGGTTGATGACCGCGGCGAAGTCCTTCACGCCGAACATGCCCAGATTGGAGATCGCGGTGGTGCCGCCCTGGTATTCCTCCGGCTTCAGCTTGCGCTCGCGGGCGCGCCTGGCCAGGTCCTTCATCTCGTTGGAGATGACGGACAGGCTCTTGTGGCACGCGTCCCTGACGATGGGGGTGATCAGGCCGCCCGGGATCGACACGGCGACGCCGACATCGGCGTGACGGTGGCGCAGCATGCCGCCCTCGGTCCAGCTGACATTGGCGTCCGGCACGCGGCGCAGCGCCAGCGCCATGGCCTTGATGACGAGGTCGTTGACGGAGAGCTTGTAGGCGGGCTTGCCGTCCTCCTGCGGGGCGGCGGCGTTGAGCTCGCTGCGCAGCGACAGCAGCGCGTCCAGCTCGCAGTCCAGCGTCAGGTAGAAGTGCGGGAC
>JAEWEX010000337.1 GCA_023389135.1 Pseudomonadota bacterium
GGATGACGGCGACCAGCTTCATCGTGCTCGGCCTGTCGGGCCTCAACCTGTCCTTCGGACGCGCGGTGCTGCTGCCGCTGATCAGCAACGAGGCGTTCACCACGGTGTCGCAGTGGGGCAAGTACGCCCACAACTATCTCAGCGTGCCCTTCGCGCTCGGGATCGTGCTGATGTTCGTGATCTGGGTCGCCCACAACCTGCCCTCGCGGGTGGACTGGAACTGGATCCGCTCGGGCGGCGGCATCGTCGGCTCGGCGCATCCGCCGGCCAAGAAGTTCAACGCCGGCCAGAAGCTGATCTTCTGGTCCGTGGTCCTCGGCGGCGCGGCGCTGTCGATCTCCGGCTACTTCCTGCTGTTCCCGTTCCAGGACGCGGGGATCGCCGGGATGCAGACCGCGCAGATCGTCCATGGCGTTGTGGGCATCATCATCGTCGGCGTGATCCTCGCCCACATCTATATCGGCACGGTGGGCATGGAGGGCGCGTTCGACGCCATGGGCTCCGGCGAGGTCGACGAGAACTGGGCGCGCGAGCACCACTCGATCTGGTACGAGGAGAAGCGCCGCAAGGGCGAGGCCTCGCCGCCGCCGGGCGTGCCCAGCGGCGTGCCGGCCGAGTAGCGATACCGCCCGGCCGGTTCACGGCGCGGGCAGGGCATGGTAACGGCGGGAGCGGCGGCTTCCGCCGTTTTCGTTTGGGCGAGGGCATCGTTCTTGAAGGTCATCGGGTTCGCCGGCTGGAGCGGGGCAGGCAAGACGACGCTGGTCGCCGGCGTGATCCCGGTGCTGGTCGGCCGCGGTCTGACCGTTTCCACCATCAAGCATGCCCATCACGGCTTCGACGTCGACACGCCCGGCAAGGACAGCTGGCTCCACCGGCAGGCGGGGGCGTCGGAGGTGCTGGTGTCCTCGGCGCGGCGCTCGGTGCTCGTGCGGGAGCTGCGCGGCGCGGCCGAGCCGGAGCTCCAGGACCTGCTCGCCCGGCTCGCGCCATGCGACCTGGTGATCGTGGAGGGCTTCAAGCGCCGCCCGCATCCCAGGATCGAGGTGTTCCGCGCGGCCAACGGCAAGCCGCCGCTGCATCCGGAAGACCGCGCCATCCGTGCGGTCGCCAGCGACACCGGCTTCCCGGATGCAGGTCTGCCGGTGATCCCCCTCGGCGACATGGAGGCGGTGGCCGATGCGGTCCTCGCGCATGCCATGCCGCTGGCCGAGGTTGTCGCTATGCTCGATGGCCATGGCCCAGCTCACTGACGACTGCTTCGCCTTCGGCGGCCCGCTGATGACGGTGGAGGAGTCCGCCGCCATCATGGCGGATCGCGTCGCCGCGGTTTCCGAGGTGGAGGCGTTGGCGCTGGCCGGCTGCGACGGCCGCGTCCTCGCCCGCGACGTGATGTCGGGGCTCGACCTGCCGCCCTTCGCCAACTCCGCCGTCGACGGCTACGCCGTGCGCTTCGCGGACCTTTCGGCCGATGGCGCGACCCGGCTCCCGGTGCGCGGCCGGGTTCCCGCCGGCGCCGTGCCCGCCGGGGTCGAGGCCGCGGGCGCCGCGGTCCGGGTGTTCACCGGTGCGCCGATGCCGGCCGGAGCCGACACGGTGTTCATGCAGGAGGATGTCGGGCGCGACGGCAGCGCCGTTGTGCTGCCCGCGGGGCTGAGGCGCGGCGCCAATGCCCGGCCGGCGGGGGAGGACATCGCGCGCGGCGCGCTGGCGCTGCCGGCCGGCCGGATGCTGAGGCCGCAGGACCTCGCGCTCGCCGCCGCCGTCGGCCTCGCGTCGCTTCCCGTCCGTCGCCGGGTGCGGGTCGCGGTGTTCTCGACGGGGAACGAGCTGGTGGAGCCGGGCCGCGCGCTCGGTCCCGCCGCGATCCACGATTCCAACCGGGTGATGCTCGCGGCCATGGTCCGCCGCGCCGGGGGCACGGTGACCGACCTCGGCATCCTGCGCGACGAGCCCGCGGGCCTGGCGATTGCCCTCGGCGACGCCGCGCGGGAGCACGACCTGATCGTGACCACCGGCGGCGTCTCCACCGGCGAGGAGGACCACGTGAAGGCCGCGGTGGAGCGGGCGGGGCGGCTGGTGTCTTGGCGCATCGCGATCAAGCCCGGGCGGCCGGTGGCCATGGGCGTCATCGACGGCGCGGCGTTCGCGGGCCTGCCGGGAAACCCGGTCGCGGTGTTCGTCACCTTCCTCAACGTGGTGCGGCCGCTGATGGACCGGCTTGCCGGGGCGGTCCGGCCGCCGGTGCGGCCGCTGGCCGTGCGTAGCGGCTTCGCCTACCGCAAGAAGCCCGGCCGGCGCGAATTCGTGCGGGTGACGCTGGAAGACGGCGGCGACGGCATCGCCGAGGCCCGCAAGCATCCGCGCGACGGCGCCGGGGTCATCACCTCGCTGACCGCCAGCGACGGGCTGGTGGTGCTTGCCGACGACCTCGTCGGCGTCGCTGAGGGCGACCTGGTCCCGTTCCTGGGCTTCGAGCAACTGCTCTGAACGGGGCGGCCGGGCCGGCTATTCCGCCGCGAGCGCCTGCACCTGCTCCAGCTCCGCGGACGCAGCTAGCCAGGTCTCTTCAGCTCCCGCCATGGCGGCCACGGCGTCGGCGCGCTTCTTGGAGAGGGCCGCGCCGCGGGCGGGGTCGGCGGCGAATGCGCGGGGATCGGCCAACGCCGCGTCGATCTTGGCGATCTCGGTCTCCAGCTTGGCCATCTCGACCTCCGCGTCGCGCACCTTGCGGCGCAGCGGCGCCAGCTCCGCGCG
>JAEWEX010000361.1 GCA_023389135.1 Pseudomonadota bacterium
CGGCGATCACGCGGGCGCGGTCGGAACCATCGGCCAGCACCGCATCGATATGGCCGGGATCGGCCATGAGGCGGCGCATCTCGTCGGCGATGGGGGCGAGCTTCGTCACCGCCACATCGACCAGCGCGCCCTTGAAGCCGGAGAACTGCGAACCGCCATGGTCGCGCAGCACGTCTTCCGGCGTGGCGTTGGTGAGCGCCGCGTAGATCGCGACGAGGTTCTCCGCCTCGGGGCGGGTCTTCAGGCCCTCGACCTCGGACGGCAGGGGCTCGGGGTCGGTCTTCGCCTTGCGCACCTTCTGGGCGATGGCGTCGGCGTCGTCGGTGAGGTTGATGCGCGAATAGTCCGACGGGTCGGACTTCGACATCTTCTTTGCGCCGTCACGCAGCGACATGACCCGGGTCGCGGGCCCCGCGATCAGCGGCTCGCACAGGGGAAAGAACGCCTCGCCGAAGCCCTTGTCGGCGATGGAGGCGGAGAAGTCGTTGTTGAACTTCTGCGCGATGTCGCGGGTCAGCTCCAGATGCTGCTTCTGGTCCTCGCCCACGGGCACGTGGGTGGCGCGATAGGCCAGGATGTCGGCCGCCATCAGGCAGGGATAGGCATAAAGCCCCACCGACGCGTTCTCGCGATCCTTCCCGGCCTTCTCCTTGAACTGCGTCATGCGGTTGAGCCAGCCCATGCGGGCGACGCAGTTGAAGATCCAGGCGAGTTCCGCGTGCTGGGGAACCTGGCTCTGGTTGAAGACGATGTTGCGCTTCGGGTCGATGCCCGCGGCGATGAAGGCTGCCGTGACCTCGCGGATGGTGCGCGTCAGCTCCGCCGGATCCTGCCAGACGGTGATCGCGTGCATGTCGACGATGCAGTAGATGCACTCGTAGCGATCCTGCAGCGCGACGAATTTCGTGATTGCGCCCAGGTAGTTGCCGAGATGCAGGTTGCCGGTCGGCTGGACGCCGGAGAAGACGCGCTCGGGAAAGGTCGACATGGGATTTCGTGTCCGGGACATGCGGAGGTCGGCGGCGTTATGGCAACCGGGCGCTGGCGGCGCAAGCCGGCGCGTCGCGCCGCGGCGGAATCGGACGGGGGTTGAGGCCGCGGCCCGCGGAGGCTAAGGCTTGGCCCGCCGCCGCTCCTTGCCGAGGAGCGGCCGCAGGATCGCGTCCCGACGCACGCACGATCCCCGATCTGCCCTCCCGTCAACGACCCCAAGGAGCCTCCATGCCCTCCACCAGCCATGACATCCTCGGCCTCGGCAACGCCATCGTCGACGTCATCGCCCGCGCCGACGACGACATGCTGGTGGCGGAAGGCCTGGCCAAGGGCTCCATGACGCTGGTGGACGACCAGCAGGCCGAGCGGCTTTATGCGAAGCTGGGCCAGACGGTGCTGGTCTCCGGCGGCAGCGCCGCCAACACCTGCGCCGGGGTCGCCTCGCTCGGCGCGCGGGCGGCATTCATCGGCAAGGTGTCCGACGACCAGCTCGGCGCCAGCTTCCGCCACGACCTCAACGCCGCCGGGGTGCGGTTCGCCACGCCGCCGGCGAGCGGCGGGCCGGGCACCGGCCGCTGCATGATCCTGGTCACGCCGGACGGCGAGCGCACGATGAGCACCTATCTCGGCGCCAGCAGCGGCCTCGGGCCCGACGACGTCGACCCGGAATTGGTCGCGGCCTCCGGCACGGTGTTCCTGGAGGGCTATCTGTGGGACCCGCCGGCCGCCAAGGCGGCCTTCCGCCGCGCCGCCGAGATCGCGCATGGCGCCGGCCGCAAGGTGGCGCTGACGCTGTCCGACACCTTCTGCGTCGACCGCCATCGCGCCGAGTTCCTGGAGCTGATGCGCTCCGGCGCCGTGGATATCCTGCTCGCCAACGAGCACGAGGCGAAGGCGCTCTACGAGACTGGCGACACCGCCACCGCCATGGCGGCGCTGGCCGCCGACGCGCCGCTGGCCGTCGTCACCATGAGCGAAAAGGGGGCCGTGGTGCTGTCGGGCCTCGACCGCATGGCGGTGCCGGCTCATCCGGTGGACCGGGTGGTGGACGCCACCGGCGCCGGCGACCTGTTCGCCGCCGGGTTCCTGGTGGGGCTTGCCCGCGGCATGTCCTATGGCGATGCGGCCCGGCTCGGCGCCATGGCGGCTGCCGAGGTGATCTCGCATATGGGCGCCCGTCCGGAGCGGCGGCTGGACGCGCTTGCCGCCGAGGTGGGGCTGGCCGTTCCCGCCTGATCAGGCGGCGCGCCGCCGCCGGGTCGCCGTCTCGATGGCGAAGGCGGCAACCCCGAACAATGCGACGGCGAGCGCCAGCGGCATAGCGCCCGCCTCCAGCGCGTGGCCGAGCGCATAGCCGGCCACGGCGGCGAAGCTCATCTGGGTAAAGCCCAGCAGCGAGGACGCGGCCCCTGCGCGGTCGGGAAACGGCTGCATGGCGCCGGCCATGGACTGGGGCATGACGAAGCCGATCCCGATCAGATAGACGATCATCGGCCCAGACACCTCCGCCGGATGCCCCGGCCCGAACGCCACCGCGAGCGGCATGGCGATGCCGCCGGCCGCCAGGAACGCGCAGCCGATCCGTATCGTCGCATCGACCCCGCGCGCCATGACGCTGCGGCTCGACAGGTGCGCGCCGAGCATGAAGCCGGCGACGCCAGTGGTGAAGATCACCGCGAAGCCCATGGGGCTGAGGCGGTACACGCCCTGCAGAACGAAGGACGAGGCGGAAAGGTAGGCGAACAGCCCGCCATAGGCCGCCGACGACATCAGCACATAGGCCCGGTACGCCGGGTTGGCGAGCAGCACCCCGAAGCCGCGCAAGATGGTGACCGGGCCGATGGGGTCCGGCCGGCGCTGCCGCAGCGTCTCCGGAAGCGCCATGGCGACGAAGCCGATGCCGACCACGGCGATCGCCAGCGTCACCACGAAGTTGGCGCGCCAGCCGAACGTCACCTCAAGTCCGGCGCCCAGCACCGGCGCGATCGCGGGGACGACGGCGACGATGACGCCCATGCGCGCCAGCTCCTGCCCGGCCCTCGGGCCGGAATAGAGGTCGCGCACCACCGAGC
>JAEWEX010000408.1 GCA_023389135.1 Pseudomonadota bacterium
GCGCGCTGATCGGCACCATCATGGTCGCCAACGTGTTCGTGGTGATCATCCCCAACCAGAAGAAGGTGGTGGCCGATCTGATCGCCGGGCGCACGCCAGACCCGACTCTGGGCGCGCAGGCAAAGCAGCGCAGCCTGCACAACAACTATCTCACGCTGCCGGTCATCCTCCTGATGATCTCCAACCACTACCCGCTCATCTACGCCACGAGATGGAACTGGGCGATCGTCGCGCTCGTGCTGCTGATGGGGCCGGTGATCCGGCACTTCTTCAACCGGCGCCATCAGGGCAGGGACAGCCCGTGGTGGACCTGGCTCGCGGCGGCGATCCTGCTGCTCGCCGTGGTCTGGCTTTCGGCGCAGGGGCCGCGCGAGCCCCTGCCGGACATGCGCGCCGCGGCCGAGCCAAGCTTTGCGCAGGTGGCGGATGTCATCGTCTCGCGCTGCTCCATGTGTCACGCGGACGAGCCCGCCTGGGAGGGCATCCGCACGCCGCCAAAGGGGGTCGAACTCGACACCGCCGACGCGATCCACCGCCATGCCCGCGAGATCATGCTCCAGTCGGCTCACTCCGGGGCGATGCCGCCCGGCAACGTGACGGCCATGACGCCGGACGAACGCGCCCTGCTGGCGGCATGGTTTTCTGCCGGCGCCGCGAGGCAATGAGGCCGCCGGCACCCCGGCCGACCGAGCCACTGGAAAAGCCCGTGAACCTTGCGTAATCCTGCCCCATGTCCATGACGCTCGACCAGCTCAATGCCATCAGCCCCGCGGCGTTCGCAGCCGTGCTCGGCGGCATCTACGAGCACTCGCCCTGGGTGGCCGAGGCCGTGGTCGGGCAGCGCCCGTTTGCGACCGTGTTGGCTCTCCACGCAGCCATGGAGCGGGCCGTTCGCGGGGCGCCGCGGGAGACGGTCGAAGCACTGATCGCAGCTCATCCCGACCTTGCCGGCAAGGCGGCGCTGGCGGGCGATCTCACCCGGCATTCCAGCGACGAGCAGGCCTCGGCCGGCCTGGACCGACTTTCACCCGGAGAATTCGCCAGATTCCAGAAGTTGAATTCCGCCTACAAGGCGCGCTTCGGCATGCCCTTCATTGTCAGTGTCCGCAGGCACAGCCGCGCATCCATCCTCGAGGAATTCGAGCGCCGTCTTGGCCATGATGCAGCCGCCGAACACGCCGTCGCTTTGGACGAAATCATCCGCATCGCCGCATTGAGGCTCGACGCCGAGGTCGAGGGGCTCGGCCGCCTTCGGCTCGCCGGCAGGCTGTCGACGCATGTGCTGGACACCCATCTGGGCCGGCCGGCGGCGGGCGTCGGCGTCGCACTGTGGGAACTGTCGCCGGACAGCCCGGCGCGGCTCGTCACGCGGGCGCTCACCAATGCGGACGGCCGCACCGACGCGCCCCTGATCGGCGCGCGGCCCGTGCCGCGCGGCCGCTACGAGCTTGTGTTCTCCGTGGGCGCGTATTTCGAAGGCCGCAGCCTGGACCTGCCATCGCCGGCATTCCTGGATGAGGTTCCGGTGCGCTTCGCCGTCGCAGAACCCGAGGCAAACTATCACGTTCCGCTCGTCGTAACGCCGTGGAGCTACGCGACCTACCGCGGGAGTTGAACGCTCGCCTCCAGACCTCGCCCCCACCAAATTTTCTGCAACAAGGAGACACCATGCCCGTCGTTACCATCGACCTTCTCACCGGCCGCGAACCCGCCAAGAAGGAGGCGCTGGCCGGCCGCATCACGCAGGCATTCCAGGATGTCCTCGGGACCAAGCCGGAGAACCTGAACATCATCTTCAACGAAGTGACCCGGGACAGCTGGGCCGTGAACGGCAAGCTGCTGTCATCGGGCGACAAGGGGTGATGCGGCCCCTTGTGACCGTAATGTGACGGACTTATTGTCGAGCTTGATTTGGCCCACTTCGGCGGCGAAGCTTTATCGGTCCCTACATGGACGGCAGCTACCTCAAGACGCTGGGTGGGCAACTTCAGGCCCTTACGCGGCGTAAGCCTCGTTTGGGCTATTCGGCAAAGCACGACGTCGATGCCCGTTGGAAGATGATCCGCGGATATTTGCCGCAATCGCCGTCATGGTTTCTGGATGTGGGCTCAAACGACGGAGATACCTCCGCTCGCTGCGCTGAGTTTGGGCATTATACTATCGGCGTAGAAATCTCCCCCAGTCGGGTGGCAGATGCCTCCGCTCGCCGCATCCCAAATGCAGCCTTCATGCATGCAATCGTCTCCCCGGATTTCTTGCAGCGACTACCACGCTTCGACGTGATCTTCCTGTTCAGCGTGATTCACCGCATTTGGGCGACCGAGGGTCGCTCATTTGCGGAGGAATGCTTGTCCCTTTGCCTTCGGCGCGCAAGCGTCATCGTCTATGAGGGCGTGGTCTGGCACGACCGCTACACCGACATGGGCGCAGCGCCACCCGAGTTCACCGATGGCGACGTGGAGGCCGGCATGGCATGGCATTCGGAATGGCTGACGCGGTTGGCGCCGGCAGGATGCCGGATCGACTATCTCGGGGCAGTCCAGCCGCTGAACGGCAACCCGCCGCGAATTGTGTTCGTGTTGCGCCCCTAGCCATATGGTCACGCGCAGCGGCAACTTTGCGGCCATTCGTAATCTGTTGCGGAACTCGCGACGCGCTCTGCCCTTCCCGACACGGCGGAACCTAGCAATCGATTTGCGTGCTCAGGGCGCTCTGCCCCTTCAGGCGCTTTACGAAAGCCGCTTCGAGCCCTGCGTGATCCGCGTCCCAATCGCGGCAACCCGCTGGTGGGGGCCCACCGGATTCCGCTATGGCGCGGGCTCAACCCATCCCTATGTTCTCGCTGTCGAGGAGTATGCTGGAGGAAGAAACCCGAGCTATGAGGGGTCGGCATTGTCCCGCTATTGGACAGCTTGGCAGCCTGGGAGTCTCGCGGCAGCGCTTGGACTTAGCGGCCCTGACATTCACCCCAAGCTGGCCTCGGCACCGCCGGTCCATTCGATTCTCCCATGGTTCGGCAGCGACTGCCTCATGACCGCAGATCTCGCGAGCTACAAACCCCGATGGCAGGCCTACTATCTGGAAGGCTACAGTCTGACCCGCTCAAATGGGCCGCAGTCTATTGAATTTGGCAAGCAACGTTTAGCGCATATCATTAAGACATACGAATTTCTGAAGTCTCGTGGCGTCTGGAGTACGCCACCATCTGGGCTAAGTTTTTTTGAGCAGTTTCCCGTCGGGGATATACTTGAGTCCGATGGACGGGTGGCCCTCATGATGGCCGATGGCCAGCACCGACTAGCTGCGATGTCGGCGCTGGGCATGCAAGAGGCGAATGTGATTGTAGCTGTCCGCCACGGACGGGGGCCGATGGTAGTACGCAGGTCTGATGTTGACACATGGCCGCTGGTGCGGATGGGAGTCATGACTCCCGGACAGGCGCTGGAGGTTTTTGATCGAATTTTCAGGGCTGAACAACCAGCAGGTTGCGTTTGGCCTGACGCGTTGTCCACGACCACAAGCATGGACAGTAATGGCGGAGACGGAGGGATTCGAACCCTCGATACGGATTATCTCCGTATAACGGTTTAGCAAACCGCCGCCTTCAGCCACTCGGCCACGTCTCCGGCGGGAGCATGGCTACAGAGAGGGCGGCGCGCGGTCAAGCGTCGCTCGACCGCCGCCGGGTGGTCGGTCGAACTCAGCGCCAGATTGGGCGGCCGAGATAGAGCTGGCGGGGGCTCGTGACGGCGCCGATGGTAGCGCCCGCCGCTCCGCCGATCAGCGCCCCAGCGCCGACATTGCCCGAAGCCGCGCCGATAGCCGCACCGGTACCGGCGCCGATCAGGCCGCCGGACAGGGCGCGGTCGCCGGGGCTGGTGCCGCAGCCGGCCAGAGCCAGCCCGCAGCCGAGAACCGTCACCGCAAAAAGCGTCTTGCGCTTGGTCATGCCTTCCATCCTCCGCAGGGTGTAAACCTGTGGCGAAAACGCGGCGAAGGAGCGGAAGGTTCCCGAGAAGGTCGACGCCTCAGTTGCGCGACAGCCACTGACGTGCGGCGCGCTGGGCGGCGGCGACCTCGTCGGCCGACATCTCCTCGGCGATCTCGCGCCGGTGGCGGGCGGCGTCGCGATCACCATTCATGGCGGCGATGTTGAACCACATGTGGGCCGCGATGCGATCGACCGGCACTGCTCGGCCGGTGGCATACATCAAACCCAGCCGGTGGAACACCTCGCCTCCGGCGAGCATGCCGCCCATGGCGGCCGACTGGTCCGTCAGAACGTCGAAGCGGGCCATGTTGTCGTCTCCCCTGTCCCGGTGTCACACCGCGTCGCCGTATCGGCCATGCGGCGATCGATTTCCATCCGATCAGTGAGGAGAGAATTGCCCCGACGCCCCTGACAGGCGCTTAAAGTTTTCGCTTAATGCTCTGAAAACAAGAGTAAAATTGTTTGTAAATCTCAGAACCCGGTAACCATCGGACCTCCGGGAAGCGGAGGGAATTCCGGTTGGCGGGAAGGGTGCTGGAGGCGCGCGCCGGGTAATGGTGCGTCAACCCTGTTGCGGAATTGGCGGACTGGCGTCGTCGACGCACGGGCGCCTCGATCCTGCCCAGGCCCGCCCGGCGCGGCGGCGTCCGGTCCACCGCGCGGTAACGGCTTCCGGCTTAAGGTTGCGCGGTCTCGCCCCGCGCGAGGCTTGCTTCGCCGTCGATCACGGAGAACCCCATGCGCAAGGCTTCACTGGTGCTGGCCATGCTGGCCGGCCCGATGCTGGCGGTCGCGCCGGCCGCCGCGAACCCGTCCGGTGACTGGATGACGCCGGAAGGCAAGTCGCGCGTGCGGGTCACGCCATGCGGCCAGGGGGTATGCGCCACCATTGTCTGGCTGAAGGAACCCAACGGCGCAAACGGCGCGCCCAAGCGCGACATCCACAACCAGGATGCCTCCCGGCGGGGACGCGCTATCGTCGGCCTGGCACTGATGAGCGGAATGACGCCGGACGGCCCCGACAAATGGAAGGGCCGAATCTACAACCCCGAGGACGGCAAGACATACCGCGCGACGATGGAACTGTCGGGCGACCGCCTCGACGTCAGCGGCTGCGTGGCCGTGTTCTGCAAGTCTCAGGTGTGGCGGCGGGCGAACTGAGGCCCGCCGCCCTCTGAAGGATCAGCGGCGCGCCCGCTGGCCGAACAGCACGCTTTGCGCGCCCTTGTCGGTGGCGAGGTTGTGGCCGGCGCGCTCCGCCTCTCCCACCTTCAAGGCCTTCTGCACCGCCGGCCTTGCCTGAACGCGGGCGAGCCATGCCTTCAGGTCGGGGAAGTCCTCGATGTCCTGTCCCTGCCGCTCCCAGCCGCGGGCCCATCCGATGGACGCCATGTCGGCGATGGAATAATCGCCGGCGATGTAGTCCCGCCCCTGCAAGCGCCTGTCCAGGACGCCATAAAGGCGGTTCACCTCGTTGGTGTAGCGGTCGATGGCGTAGGGCACCTTCTCGGGCGCGTAGATGCGGAAATGATGGGTCTGCCCCGCCATGGGGCCGAGGCCGCCCATCTGCCAGTGGAGCCACTGATCGATCTCGACCCGCTCGCGCTCGTCGGCGCCATAGAACCGGCCGAACTTGCGGCCGAGATACTGCAGGATCGCGCCGGACTCGCACACGGATATGGGCCTGCCGTCGGGT
>JAEWEX010000009.1 GCA_023389135.1 Pseudomonadota bacterium
CTCGCCGGGCGCGAACATGGAGCCGCCGAACGCGGCGCGCACGTCGCCGGCGCGATAACCCATCAGTTCCAGCAGCGTCGGCACCACCAGGAAGTGCGAGCCGCGGTCGCGAATGTCGGCGGCGGCCTGGGTGAAGCGGCCGTCCAGCGCCGGGTCGCCCGTGATGGCGAACAGCGGCACGATGCCTTCCCGCGGATCGGGATCCTTTGTGGAGCAATGGGTGAAGCGCGCCGGGTCGAACACCTGCCCGTGGTCGGAGGTGTAGATGATCGACGTGTCGGCCAGGTCGATGTCGCTGAACAGACGGGCGAAGAAGCCGTCGACATTGTGCCGCAGCGCATTGCGGTAGGAGTTGACGCGCGCTGCGGTGCTGTCCTCAGGCGACGTGGTCATGGTGGGCTCGAAGGGAGCGCCGGCGGCCGGGTAGACCATGTCGTAGGGGAAGTGCACGCCGTTCTTGATGGCGTAGATGAAGACCGGGCGGTCCGACTTCAGCTCCTCCGCGATCACCTCCAGAAGCCGGAAGTCGAGTTCCGGCGCCGGCACGTCGTTCTGCATGTTGTAGAAGCCGTCGATGTCGCCGAACTCCTGCAGCGTCATGAAGCTGTGGAGCTTGCCGGGGTCCTTCACGAAGGCCGCCTGCGCGTCGATGAACACGGTGCGGTAGCCGGCGGCCTTGGCGTATTGCCAGATGGTCGGGTTGGCGCGCAGCGGCCCGCCCAGGTCGCGGCGCGCCGCGGCGAAGCGGAACATCACGTTGGAGTAGAGGCTGCAGGTCGATCCGGACGTCGCAAGGCCGAAGTCCACGATCCGGTCGCGATGTTCGGCCAGCCTCGGGGTCAGCGTATTGCCCGGCGTGAAGTCCACATAGTCGCCGCGTATGCTCTCGTCGACCAGCATCACGACGTTGCGCGACAGCCGCTCGCCGGGTGCCCAGGCCACCTCCCGCCGCGCCGGCACCGGGTTCGACGCGAGCGACGCGGTGGAGACCACCGCCACCGACAGCGGCGTGAACTGCACCGGCAGCGCCTGCGAACCGCCGCCGTCCTTCATGAACATGATGGCGGCGATGGCCGCGACAGGCAGGGCCGGCACGAAGGCGAGGCGCGTCAGCCAGCGCCGCGCGAGCGGGTGCCGCAGCGTCGGCGGCGCCGCGATGACCACCAGCGTGGCGACCGCCACCAGCGCGGCCACCCCGGCATTGGCGCCGTAGAAGGCGGTCGCGCGCGAGGCCTCCTGGCGCATCTCCCACAGCGACACCGCCTCCATCACCCCGAAGTCGGTCTGGCTCATCCAGCGGAAGGTTAATCCCACTGCGGTGGCGAGGGCCAGCGCGCCGGCCCAGCCGAACCGGACCCAGCGGTTGGGCTGGAACGCCGCGACGACCAGCGCGCCCGCACACAGGCCCCAGACGGCCAGGAAGAACAGCAGCGTCGTCATGCGGCCCTGGTCGAGAAGGAGCTCGAGGCGCTGGACCAGCCCGGCATTGGTGGCGAGCAACAGGGCCGCGACGGCGGCGAGCTTGATGCCGATGCCGAGCCAGGGCTCGCGGCGGCGCGGTGCGGTGGCGTCCATGGTCGTGCCCCTCTGTGGTCCGGTCACACCAGCCCGAAGCGGACGGCGGCGGCGGTGATCCACACCAGCCCCGCCATGGTCAGCGCGCAGAACACGGCCGCCGAGCCGAAGTCCTTGATGCGGCCGATGTCCTCGTTCCAGTGCGGCGTGACGTGGTCGGCAAGCTTCTCGACGGCCGTGTTGAGCAGCTCCACCGCCATGATGGCGAGCAGCGACCCGATCATGGCCACGTACCAGGCCGGCCCGGGCGCGATGGCGATCCCCAGCGGCAGCGCGATCGCCAGCAGCGCGATTTCCTGGCGCAGCGCCGCCTCGGTCTTGGCGGCGGCGGAGAATCCGCGGATGGTGTTGAGGGTCGCGAGATAGAGGCGGTTCATGGACGACGGGCCCGGACTACGAGAAAATTTGAATCGATATTGGCGTTATGCGGGACGGTTTGTGGAGCCCGATCTGCGGGCATGGTAAATGCGGCGCTCCGCCATCTGCCTGATTTTTCCGGCATTTCGCGCATGCAGGCGGAGCGTTCTGGAGGGCCGATGCCCGGCACTGAGGAGTTCCGCGTCGCCATCTGGGGCGCGCGCGGCAGCGTGGCCACGCCGGAGCACGGCGGTGGCCGCTATGGCGGCCAGACGCCGTGCGTCGAGATGCGGTGCGGCGGCAAGGTTCTGGTGTTCGACGCCGGGTCCGGCATCCGGGCGCTCGGGCGTCGGCTGGCGGCGCGCGGCGGCGGCGATCTCGACGTGTTCCTCGGCCATTGCCACTACGACCATGTGGAGGGGCTGAGGTTCTTCGCGCCGCTCATGGACCCGCGCTTCGAGGTGCGCGTGCGGTCAGGCCATCTCGACGGCCCCGACGCGACGCGCGGCATCGTCGCCGGGCTGATGCGCCGGCCGTTCTTCCCGGTGGGACCGGAGATATTCCGCGCCCGGACCGCCTATGTGGATTTCGCGCCCGGTGACGCGCTCGATCTCGGGGACGGCGTTACGGTCTCCACCGCCCGGCTGAGCCATCCAGGCGGCGCCTGCGGTTTCCGGATCGATTTCGGCGGGCGCTCGGCCTGCTATCTGGTGGACCACGAGCATGGCGACCCTACGGTTGATGCGGCGCTGGAGACGTTCGCCCGCGGCGCCGATCTCGCCATCTGCGACGCCACCTATTGCGACGAGGACTATGCGCGCCATCGTGGCTTCGGCCATTCGAGCTGGCAGGAATGCCTGCGTTTCGCGGAACGCGCGGGCGTCGGGCGCTGCGTGCTGTTCCACCATCATGCCGACGCCGACGATGGCCGGCTGGATGCGGTTGCGGCAGCGGCCGAGGCGATGCGACCGGGGTCGGTCGTCGCGCGCGAAGGGATGGAACTCGCGCTGTAGGCGCCCGCTCAGCGCGTCTCCTTCCTGGCGCAGAACAGCTCGTAGACCACCCCCACCACCTGGCGCGCCTCCTCGCTGGCGAGGCTGTAGTGGATGTGCTTGCCGTCGCGGCGGGTGGTCACCAGCCGGTCCTCGCGCAGCCGGGCGAGCTGCTGCGACACCGCCGGCTGGCGCTGCTGGAGGATGTCCTCCAGCTCGGCCACGGTGCGTTCCTTCTCGCACAGCAGGCACAGGATGATCAGGCGGCTCTCATGGGCCAGCGCCTTGAGGAAGTCGCGCGCCTCCATGGCATGGCTCATCATCTCCGCGATATCGGGGCGCGGGCCGGGCGCCTGCTCGGGAACGGCGGCTGCGAGCCGGGAGGAAACGGGCATGCGGATCACTCGCCTGTAAAGCACATGGTCAAAATGTGCTTATGTGCAGTATCCAACACATTAGGGTCTTTCTATGTCATCGACCGGCCGCGGGGGACAGCCGCTCCATCATGGGCGTCAGCAATCCCCAGAAGAAATCCTCGCCGGCATAGCCCTCGATGCGCCCGATCTCGCGGCCGTCCTCCACCAGGACGAAGGTCGGCGTGAAGCGGACGCCGCTGATCCCCGCCAGGTCCGGAGGCCGCGCGCCGTGGAGATCGACGCGCCGGAGGGGCGCGCGGACGGCTTCCGGCGCACGGGCATAGGCCGGCGCGACCTCCCGGTTCCAGGCCGCGCAATAGGGGCAGCCGCGCGCTTCGAACATGACGAGCTCGGCCGCCGCCGCGGGCGTCGCGAAAAGACCGAGCGCCACGGCGATGGCGGTCACCAGATTGCGGATCATCGGAATTGCCTCTTGCGTCGGCCCGTTATATTCACATAATGGAATTTATCAGAGCGCGAACCAATGCGCCAGCGTCGGCCGGCAACGGTCGCCGGGTCGGGAAACGCGGAGGTGCCCCCATGACTTCACTGACGCGCCGTGAGGCGCTGGTTCTCGCGGGCGGCGCGGCGCTTGTGGCGGCGCTGCCGGTCGGCGCCGCACGGGCGAGCGCCGCCGAGATGGAGCAGCTGATCGCCGAATTCACCGGCGGTCGGATCCCTGCCGCCGGCCGTATCGCGCTGACGCTTCCGGAGATCGCCGAGAACGGCAATTCGGTGCCGCTGACCTTCGCCGTTGAAAGCCCGATGACGGCCGGGGATCATGTGGAGGCCGTGCTGGTGGTGGCCGACGGAAATCCCCGCGCCGGCGTCGCGACCTTCCGGTTCTCGCCGATGTCGGCGTCCGCGCAGGCCACGACCCGCATGCGGCTCGCCAAGACCCAGAACGTGGTCGCGATCGCGCGGATGAAGGACGGCTCGCTGTTCAAGGACGAGAAAGAGGTCAAGGTCACCATCGGCGGCTGCGGCGGCTGACGGGCGGATCGAGGAGACGAACCCCATGTCCAACATCAAGCCCCGCGTCCGCGTCCCGAAAGAAGCCGCCGCAGGCGAGGTGATCGTCATCAAGACGCTGCTGTCGCACCCGATGGAATCCGGCCAGCGCCGCGACGCCGGCGGCCAGGTCATCCCGCGCAAGATCGTCAACCGCTTCACCTGCACCTTCGAGGGCGAGACGGTGCTGGACGTGACGCTGGAGCCGTCGATCTCGGCGAACCCGTTCCTGGAGTTCCAGGCCAGGGTCGATCGCGCCGGGACCTTCGTGTTCGAATGGCATGACGACGACGGCTCCGTCTACAAGGCCGAAGAGCCCATCGCCGTCGCCTGATCCCTTCCGCATTCGGCGATGCCGCGCGGCGCCTGCAGGGGCGCCGGACGACGGCCTGCGCCCCGACGCCGGAGCCTGACGCCATGACCACGCGCCGCGACGTCCTGCAAATCGGTGCGGCGACGGCCGCCGTCATCGCCGCGGCCGGGCTCGGCCCGGTCGCACGGGCACTGGCGCAGCAGCGCCTGACGGAGGCCGAGCTGCTGGCGTTCGAGCCGCTGGGCAACGTCACCCTGATCCACCTCACCGACCTGCATGCCCAGCTCGTTCCGGTGCACTTCCGCGAGCCCGACCTCAATGTCGGCGTCGGCGAGGCCCGCGGCGCGGTGCCCCACCTGACCGGCGCGGCGCTGCTCGCGCGCTACGGCATCCCGGCCGGCTCGGCCATGGCCCATGCCCTCGCCCCCGCGGACTTCGCGGCGCTGGCCAGGGGCTATGGCCGGATGGGCGGCCTCGACCGCATCGCCGCCATCGTCGCCCGCATCCGGGCGGAACGTCCCGGGCGGTGCCTGCTGCTGGATGGCGGCGACACCTGGCAGGGCAGCTACACCGCGCTCCAGACCCGCGGCGGCGACATGGTGGAGGCGATGCGCCTGCTGTCGCCGGACGCCATGACCGGCCACTGGGAGTTCACCTACGGCGCAGAGCGGCTGACGGAGCTGGTTGACGGCCTGGGAATGCCGTTCCTGGGCCTGAACGTCCGCGACACCGAATGGGACGACGCGGTGTTCCCCGACGATGCGGTGTTCGAGCGCGGCGGCGTCAAGGTCGCCGTTCTGGGCCAGGCGTTCCCCTATACGCCGATCGCCAATCCGCGCCATTTCGTGCCCGATTGGGCATTCGGCATCCGCGAGGAGGAGATCGCGCGGCGCGTGGAGGCGGCCCGGGCCGGCGGCGCGGCGCTGGTGGTGCTGCTGTCGCACAACGGCTTCGACGTCGACCGCAAGCTGGCGGCGCGCGTGCCGGGCATCGACGTGATCCTGACCGGCCACACCCACGACGCCCTGCCGGAGCCGGTGGTGGTGGGCCGCACGCTGCTGGTGGCGTCCGGCAGTCACGGCAAGTTCGTCTCGCGGCTCGACCTCGACGTGGGCGGCGACGGGGTTAGGGGCTTCCGCCACCGGCTGATCCCGGTGTTCTCCGACGTGATCGCGCCCGAGCCCGCCATGGCGGCGAAGATCGCGGAGATCCGCGCGCCGCACGAGGCGCGCCTCGGCGAAGTTCTGGGCACCACCGAGACGCTGCTCTACCGCCGCGGCAACCTCAACGGCACCTTCGACGACCTGATCTGCAACGCGCTCATGCAAGAGCGCGACGCGGAGATCGCGCTGTCGCCGGGCTTCCGCTGGGGCGCCTCGGTGCTGCCCGGCGAGGCGATCACCGCAGAGGCGGTCTTCAACCAGTGCGCCATCACCTATCCGGCCGTCTACCGCATGGAGATGACGGGCGAAACGCTGAAGACCATCCTCGAGGACGTCGCCGACAACCTGTTCAATCCCGACCCCTACTACCAGCAGGGCGGCGACATGGTCCGCGTCGGCGGGCTGGGCTACCGGCTGGATGTCGGGGCCGCCATGGGTTCGCGCATCTCCGAGCTCACCCTGACCCGCACCGCAGAGCCGGTCGAGCCCGGGCGCAGCTATTCCGTAGCCGGCTGGGCGAGCGTCAATCCGGATGTCGAGGGCCCGCCGATCTGGGACGTGGTGTCGGATCACATCAGGTCCGAGAAGACCATCCGCATCGCGCCGTCGGACGCGGTGAAGCTGGTGGGCGGCTGACTTTACACATGCAATAAAAAGAATATGATTTCTGCGGGAGGACCGATCGATGACCAAGAATCCTGCTCGCCCGCCGGCTGACCGGCCGGCCGACCCCGGGCGCCGCCGCCTTCTTGCGGCCGGCATCGCCGCCGGAGCCTCCGCCATCGCAGGCCGCGCCGCCGCCGCGCCGCCCGAGGTGGCCGACGCCAGCAGGTATCTGGGGCCGGGCGTCGACGCCGCGCCCTATGGCCAGCCCTCGCCCCACGAGGCCCACGTCATCCGCCGCTCGGTGCCGTGGCTCACCGCCTCTCCAGAGTCCTCGGTCAACTTCACCCCGCTGCACGAGCTGGAGGGCATCATCACCCCCAACGGGCTGTGCTTCGAGCGGCACCATGCCGGCGTCGCCGACATCGCCCCCGGCGACCACCGCCTGATGCTGCACGGTCTGGTGGAGCGGCCGCTGGTGTTCACCATGGAGGACATCCGGCGCTTCCCGCGCATCAACCGCATCCATTTCCTGGAGTGCGCGGCCAATGGCGGCATGGAGTGGCGCGGCGCGCAGCTCAACGGCTGCCAGTACACCCACGGCATGGTCCACTGCGTGCAGTACACTGGCGTCGCCCTGCGCACGATCCTGGAGGAGGCGGGCCTGCGCGGCACGGCGAAATGGATCATGGCGGAAGGGGCGGACGCCTCCGGCATGAACCGGTCGATCCCGCTGGAGAAGGCGCTGGACGACTGCATGGTCGCCTTCGCCATGAACGGGGAGGCGCTGCGGCCCGAGCAGGGCTATCCGCTGCGGCTGGTGGTGCCCGGCTGGGAAGGCAACATGTGGGTCAAGTGGCTGCGCCGTCTGAAGGTCGGCGACATGCCTTGGATGGCCCGCGAGGAGACCTCCAAATACACCGACCTCATGGCGGACGGCACGGCCCGCAAGTTCACCTTCGTCATGGACGCCAAGTCCGTGGTCACCAGCCCGAGCCCGCAGGCGCCGCTGAAGCACAAGGGCCGCAACGTGCTGACGGGGCTCGCCTGGTCGGGCCGGGGCACCGTCACGCGGGTGGACGTGTCGCTGGACGGCGGCCGCAACTGGCGCGCCGCCCGCATCGACGGCCCGCAGCTTCCCAAGGCGCTGACGCGGTTCTACGCCGACCTGGACTGGAACGGCGAGGAGCTGCTGATCCAGTCGCGCGCCATCGACGACACCGGCTACATCCAGCCCACCAAGAACGAGCTCAGGGCGGTGCGCGGCACCAGCCCGATCTACCACAACAACGGCATCCAGACCTGGCTCGTCCAGGCCGGCGGGGAGGTGGAGAATGTCGAGGTTTCCTGAGATCGCCGCACTGGCTGTGCTGGTCGCGCTGGCGGCGCCCGCCGTGGCCCAGCAGGGTCCGCTCGGCCTGGGCGCGCCCGCCACGGAAGCCGAGATCGCCGGCTGGGACATCGATGTGCGTCCCGACGGGGAGGGCCTGCCCGAGGGTCGCGGCACGGTCGCCCAGGGCGAGGAGGTCTACATCGCCCAGTGCGCGGCCTGCCACGGCGATTTCGGCGAGGGCATCGACCGGTGGCCGGTGCTGTCGGGCGGGCAGGGCACGCTGGCCGAGGAGGACCCGGTGAAGACCATCGGCTCCTACTGGCCGCACCTGTCCACGGTTTACGACTACGTGTACCGGGCCATGCCCTACGGCAACGCGCAATCGCTCAGTCCGGACGAGACCTACGCGGTCGTCGCCTATCTGCTCTACCTCAACGACATCGTCACCGACGAGGATTTCGAGCTGAACCGCGAGACGTTCAAGACCGTGCGGCTGCCCAACGAGGGCGGCTTCGTGGACGCCAGCGGCGACGCGCCGGACGTGCCGACCATGGCCGACGGCGCGCCGTGCATGAGCGATTGCAAGCCGTCCGTGGAGATCACCATGCGGGCGCGCATCCTCGACGTGACGCCCGAGGACGGCGAGATCAGCGGCGGCGTCGAGTGACGCCGCAAGCGGGGGCTTGATCGCGGCGGCGGAGTCGAACAAGATATCGAAAAACATGAATATCTTGGGAGGCAGGCTTGCCGTTTTCAGTGGTTCCCGGCGCGGTTGCCGGGGCAGTCGGGCTCATGGCGGCATTCGCCGCAATCGCATCTGCTTCCGAGGGCGACGCCGAATACGGCGCCTATCTCGGACAGTCCTGCCTCGGCTGCCACCAGATCTCCGGGCGCTACGACGGCATCCCCCCGATCATCGGATGGCCTGAGGACGTCTTCGTCGACGTCATGAAGGAATACCGGGACAAGACCCGCGCCAACCCGGTCATGCAGACCGTCGCCCAGCCGCTGGGCGAGGAGGAGCTGGCGGCGCTCGCCGCCTATTTCGGCTCGATCGGGCCCGCGGACTGACCGGACAATGAAAAGACTGTCGGAAACGCCGCTTCCAGAGGGAGATACAGGGATGACGAGGCTATCGAGACGCCAGTTCACGGGGCTGATGGGTGCAGGAGCCGCGCTCGCGCTCGCGCCGGGCTTCACCCGCCATGTCTACGGCCAGGGGCGGCCAAGGGTCGTGGTGATCGGCGGCGGCGCCGGCGGCGCCACCGCCGCGCGCTACCTGGCCATGGAATCCAAGGGCGCCATCGACGTGGTGCTGGTGGAGCCCAACAAGCAGTTCACCACCTGCTTCTTCTCCAACCTCTATGTGGGCGGCTTCCGCGACTTCGCCTCCATCACCCACGGCTACGACAAGCTCGCCGCCATGGACGGCGTGACGGTCGCCCACGCCATGGCGTCCGGCATCGACCGCGGCGCGAAGAGCGTGACCTTGTCGGACGGCCAGACCCTGACCTACGACAAGCTGGTGGTGTCGCCCGGCATCGACCTCAAATGGGATTCCGTGCCCGGCTACTCGGAGGCGGCCGCGGAGCAGATGCCGCATGCCTGGAAGGCCGGCGCGCAGACGCAGCTGCTGCGCGAGAAGCTCGACGCGGTGAAGGACGGCGAGAACGTCGTCATGATCGCGCCGCCGAACCCCTATCGCTGCCCGCCCGGCCCCTATGAGCGGGTCTCCATGATGGCGCACCAGCTCAAGTCGACCGGCCGCACCAAGTCCAAGATCATCGTGCTGGACCCCAAGGAGAACTTCTCCAAGCAGGGCCTCTTCACGGAGGGCTGGGAGAAGCACTATCCGGGCATGGTCGAATGGCTGGCGGCGTCGGTCCATGGCGGCGTGAAGAGCGTCGATCCCGCCACCGGCACGGTGGAGACCGATCTCGACACCTTCCGCGGCGCGCTGGTCAACGTCATCCCCGCGCAGTCGGCGGGCAGGATCGCCATCGATGCGGGGCTCGCCGCCGACAGCGGCTTCTGCGCCATCGAGCCGGGCACCATGCAGTCCAAGGTCGATCAGGACATCTACGTGCTGGGCGACGCCTGCATCGCGGGCGACATGCCGAAGTCGGCGTTCTCGGCCAACAGCCAGGCCAAGGTGGCGGTCAACCACATCCGTGGCGAACTGACCGGGTCGCGCGTGTTCCCCGCGCGCTACAACAACACCTGCTGGAGCCTGATCGAGACCGATGACGGGGTGAAGGTCGGCGCCGCCTACGATGCGACGCCGGAGAAGATCGCGTCGACCTCGACCTTCATCAGCCAGACCGGCGAGGACGCCGCGCTGCGCAAGGCGACCTACGAGGAATCGATCGGCTGGTACTCCGGCATCGTCGCCGACATGTTCGGCTGACCGGGATCGGCTCCGGGGGGCGGACCACGGTCTGCCCCCCGCAGCGCCGGAGGCTACTCGGCCTTCTCGCCGTCCGGGCCGAACTGCCTGAGATAGGCGATCACGTCGGCGCGCTCCTTCTCCTGCCTGAGGCCCGCGAACGCCATGGTGCCGCGCGGGATGACCTTCTTCGGCGCCTCCAGATAGGCGGCGAGCGTCGCCTCGTCCCAGACCCGGCCCGCCGCCTTGCCCTCCTTCAGGCCCGGCGAGTAGCGCGCGAATTTCTCGCTCACGCCCCAGACCGCGTCGACCACGCCGTTGAGCCTGGGTCCCACCTTGTCGGCGGCGGCGGGCCCGACCGCATGGCACGCGATGCAGCGCTTGAATATCGCCTCTCCGGCTGCGGGGTCGCCCTGGGCGCGGGCCGGCAGGGCCGCAGCGCACAGGGCGAGAGCGATCAGCGAGGCGGCAGGCAAGGCACGTGACATGGGCATTCCTCCGGGTTTTCATATATTATTTTTTGCATGTTTGCTCGATCTCGGCGCCGCTGCAACCCAAAAGTCCGGGCTACGCGCGATTTGGCGGTGGCGGACCGCCGCGGCGCTTGAACGACGCCGCCCGGCGGCCTAGCGGTGGACACCGACCCGCCGGAGGCCCGCATCCATGCCCGCATCAATGCCGGACTTCATCGATCAGCTTTGGCGCGCCGCCGTGGTGCCGGTGCTCACGGTCGACGATCCGCTGGCGGCGGTCCCGCTTGCCCGCGCGCTGGTGGCCGGCGGGCTGGACCATCTGGAGATCACGCTGCGCACGCCCGCCGCGCTGGAGGCGATACGGCGCATCGCAGGCGAGGTCGAGGGCGCGGTGGTGGGGGCCGGCACCATCGTGACGCCCGGGCAGATCGAGGCTGCCCTTCGCGCCGGTTCGCGCTTCCTGGTCTCGCCGGGCGCGACCCCGGCGCTGGCGGAGGCCGCCGGCGGGTGCGGGGTGCCGTTCCTCGCCGGCGTCGCCACCGTGTCGGAGGCCATGGGGCTGGCCGAGCGTGGCATGGAGC
>JAEWEX010000041.1 GCA_023389135.1 Pseudomonadota bacterium
GCGTCATGCCGCTCAGCATCCGCGAGGCCGGCCCGAGCCCGATCAGCAGCGCCGCCATGGCGAGCCCCGCCGACACCGCGACTCCCGCCATGCGCAGGAACGTGCGGTCCAGCGTCATCTCCCCGCGCCTCACCAGGATCGCGATCAGGATCGCCAGGTTGAGCCAGGCGCCGGCGGCTGTGGCGTAGGCCAGGCCGGCATGGGCATAGGGCCCGACCAGCACAAGCTTCAGAGCGATGTTGAGCGCCACCGCGAAGCCGAGCGCGATCACCGGCGTCAGCGTGTCCTTGCGGGCGTGGAACGCCGCCGTCGCCGGCCGCAGCATGACGACGGCCAGGAGACCGGTGGCGTAGGCCGCCAGCGCCGCCGCCGATCCGGCCACCGCCGCCGCGTCGAACGCGCCGCGTCCGAACAGCACCTCCAGCACCGCGCCGGCCTCGATGACGAACACGACCACGAAGGGCAGCCCCAGCAGCAGCCCCCCTTCCAGCGCCCGGTTGAAGGCGTGGTTGGCGTGGATGCGGTCGCCGACCGCCAGCCGGCGCGACAGCTCCGGCAGCAGCACGGTGCCGATGGCGATGCCGATGACGCCGACCGGAAGCTGGTACAGCCGCTCCGCGTAATACAGATACGACACCGACCCCGCCGGCAGGAACGAGGCGATGATGGTGTCCGCGAACATGGCGAGCTGGGTGCCGCCGGAACCGACCATGGCCGGCAGGAAGCCCTTCAGGAAGTCGCGGGTCTCCGGCTCGGCCCGGGGCGCCCGCGGCGCGAAGCCCAGCCCTGCGCGCCGCAGGTCCCAGAGCACGAAGGCAAGCTGGGCGGCGCCCGCCGCCACCACGCCCCAGGCCAGCGCATAGGCGGCGTTGGGGAACAGGTCGGCCATGAGCAGCGCCGCGATCAGCGACAGGTTGAGCAGGATCGGGGCCGCCGCCACGGCGGCGAAGCGGTCATGGGCGTTGAGCACGCCGCCGACCAGCGACACCACCGAGATCATGGCGAGATAGGGAAAGGTGATGCGGGTGAGCTCGACGGTGCGCGCGAACTGCGCGGGGTCGTCGGCGAAGCCCGGCGCCAGCAGCCCCACCAGCACGGGCATGCCCGCCAGCGCCAGCGCCAGCAGCGCCACATGGACGACCACGGTCCACCCCAGTATGCCGCCGGCGAAGCGGCGTGCGGCGTCGGGCCCGGCGGCGGCCAGCGTGCCGCCATAGCGGGGAATGAAGGCCGCGTTGAACGCGCCCTCGGCGAACAGCGCCCTGAAATGGTTCGGCAGGCGCAGCGCCACCATGAAGGCGTCCGCCAGCGGGCCGGCGCCCAGCACGGCGGCCATCATCACGTCGCGCAGGAAGCCGAAGAACCGCGAGGCCAGCGTCAGACCGCCGACCGAAGCCACCTTGCGCCACACGCCGATTCACCCCCGCCGTCCAGAGACCGCCGGGTTTAGCGCTTCCGGGGCCGCGCCGGAAGCCGGCGCCGCCTCAGGCGAGCGGCGCCTGTCCCGGCGCAGCGACGCGCCGCGACGCCACCAGCAGCGGAACGCCCGCCGCCACGCCCTCCTCCGCCAGCGTCTGCGCGATCACGTCGCGCGAATAGCCGGCAGAGGAATGCCGTTCCGAGATCACGCGCGACGTGGCGGCCACGTCGAGCGGTAGATGGGTCGCATGCGAGCGCGATATGGCGCCGGCGATTTCCAGTGCGACCTGCAACGGGGTGGACATCGGTGCCTCCCTGTCCATTCTGTTCCCGCGCTCCAGCCGAAACCACCATTCTACAGGAATTTGTCGTTTTCTGGAAACGGTTGCGGCAGGACCTAGTCGTAGGAGTGGCCGAGGTTTCCGGCGAGCACGGCAAGGACCATCGAGGCGGCGACGAGGGTCTTGATATCGAACAGGAATTCCATGACGGCCCACTCCACGAACTGAATGCTTCCCCGTGAGACGCGCCAGCCGCCAAAAAGGTTTCATCCGGAATGATCCGGCGGAACGACGGGCTCCGGGGGCGCAGGCCGACATTGCACGGCACCCCCGCCCGCCTCATGTGAGGGGGACCACAAAGCCAGGGATCAAAGCACCGGTGAGCGCGCTCTTTCGCTTCGACAACAGCTATGCCCGCCTGCCCGAGCGGTTTTTCGCGCGCGTGGCGCCCACCGCGGTCGATGCGCCGCGCCTCGTCAGGCTGAACCGGGGGCTCGCGGCCGAGCTGGGCCTCGATGCCGAGCGGCTGTCTGGCCCCGAGGGCCTCGCCGTGCTGGCGGGCAACCGCATTGCGGAGGGATCGGAGCCGCTGGCGGCGGCCTATGCCGGCCACCAGTTCGGCCAGTTCGTCCCGCAGCTCGGCGACGGACGCGCTGTGCTTCTCGGCGAGGTCGTGGACACCGCCGGCAGGCGCCGCGACATCCAGCTCAAGGGCGCGGGGCCGACCCCGTTCTCCCGCCGCGGCGACGGCCGCGCGGCGCTCGGGCCGGTGCTGCGCGAATACATCGTCAGCGAGGCCATGTTCGCGCTCGGCATCCCCACCACACGGGCGCTTGCCGCCGTGCTCACCGGCGAGGGCGTGGCGCGCGAGACCCTGCTCCCCGGCGCGGTTCTCGCCCGGGTGGCGGCCAGCCACATCCGCGTCGGGACGTTCCAGTACTTTGCGGCGCGCGGTGACGTCGAGGCCGTCCGGGCGCTCGCGGACCACGCCATCGCCCGCCATTATCCCGACGCCGCCGGCCGCCCGAACCCCTATCGCGCACTGCTTGACGCGGTGGCGCTGCGGCAGGCCGATCTGGTGGCGCAGTGGCTGCTGGTCGGCTTCATCCACGGGGTGATGAACACCGACAACATGTCGATCGCGGGGGAGACCATCGACTACGGTCCCTGCGCGTTCCTCGACGCCTACCATCCGGAGACCGTGTTCAGTTCCATCGACCGTCTGGGCCGCTATGCCTTCGGCGCGCAGCCCGGCATCGCGCAATGGAACCTGGCGCGGCTGGCAGAGACGCTGCTTCCGCTGCTGGCCGCGGACGAGGATACGGCGGTGGCCGAGGCGCAGGATGCGCTGGCGGGGTTCGTGGCCAGGTTCGAGACGCAGGTGAATTCGGGCCTCAACCTGAAGATCGGCCTGCCAGCGGCGTTCGCGGGAGGAACGGATCTCGCCCGCGACCTGCTGAAGGCCATGGCGGAAAATGGCGCGGATTTCACGCTGACGTTCCGCCGGCTGGCCGACGCTGCGGCCGATCCGGCCGCGGATGCGCAGGTGCGGATGCTGTTTGCCGACCCGGTGGCGTTCGACCGGTGGGCGGCCGGCTGGCGCGCGGCGCTGGAGCGCGCGCCGACGCCGCCGGACGAACGCAGACGGCTGATGCGCCTGCGCAACCCCGCCTTCATCCCGCGGACGCACAGGATCGAGGCCGTGATCGCCGCCGCCGTCGAGCACGACGATTACGGCCCGTTCGAGGACATGATCGAGGTGCTGTCGCGACCGTTCGAGGACCAGCCCGCCTTCGCCGCACACGCGCTGCCGCCGGAGCCTCACGAGCGCGTGCTGCAGACCTTCTGCGGCACGTGAGGCGGAAGGTCAGAAGATCAGCGAGAACAGGCCGATGACCACGAGCAGGCCGATGAGGAAGATGACGCCGACGGTTCCGCCGATGAACTTGAGCATGATGAGATATCCTTGGTGAGGGGGTCGGACTGGAAA
>JAEWEX010000057.1 GCA_023389135.1 Pseudomonadota bacterium
GGGCCTGGGATCGCCGTGTCGGAACCGTGTTACGCATGGGACAACTCGCACTCAACGCCACCGGGAACGAGGACATTTAACCCCGTTGAGGTAAACAAGGCGTTGCGTGCGGGACTAAAATCAGAGGCTTGCGGCGCGGCCCGCCACCAGCGGCACGAAGCGCACGGACAGCAGCGATCTGGTCACCGTCCGGTCGCCGAATTTCTCCACCCGCAGCAGCTCCTGCTCGCCGCCGCTCTTGCCGACGGGCGCGATCATCACGCCCTCGTCGGCAAGCTGGTCGACCAGCGCCGCCGGCATCTCGGGCGCCGCGGCCGTCACCATGATCCGGTCGAACGGAGCCTGCGCCGGCCAGCCAAGCGCGCCGTCTGCGGTCATGGCGGTTATGTTCGCTATCCTGAGCGCGGCCCAACGCTCCTCGGCGGCGGCGACCAGCGTCCGGAAGCGGTCGATGGTGTAGACCCGGCGCGCCAGCCGCGCCAGAACCGCGGTCTGGTAGCCGGAGCCTGTGCCCACCTCCAGCACCTTGTGGCGGTCGGAGACGCCGAGCTGCTCGGTCATGTAGGCCACCAGCCAGGGCTGGCTGATCGTCTGGCCGCAGGCGATGGGCAGCGCCCGGTCGGCATAGGCCTGGGCCGCCAGCCCCTCCGGCACGAACAGCTCGCGCGGCACCGTCTCCATGACGCGCAGCACGTTGCGGTCGCGGATGCCGTGCGAGCGCAGGAACAGCAGGAACTCCGCCTTGCGGGCGGCGTCCTCCGGGGAGCTGGGGCCGGCGGCGGCGGGCATGGCGCTCAGGCGTCGGCCGGGGCGAACACGGCCTCCAGCCGGGCGAGCGCGTCGTGGTCGGTCATGTCGATCTTGAGCGGCGTCACCGAGATCATGTCCTGGGCCAGCGCGCCGATGTCGGTGCCCTCCCCGGCCTCGAACGGCTCGCGGCCGAACACCACCCAGTAGTACGGGATGCCGCGCCCGTCCTGCCGGGCCTCGATCTTGAGGAGCTGCTGGTGGCGAACGCCCTGCGTGGTGATGGCGACGCCGCGCACCTCCTGCGACGCGCAGCCGGGAAAATTGACGTTGACCAGCGTGTTGGTCGGGATGCCCGCCTCGGCGATCTTCCACACGATCTCCGCGCCGCGAACGGCGGCGCATTCGAACAGCCGGTCGGTGACGCCGGTCGAGCGGTCATAGGCCTGGCTCAGCGCGATGGAGGGGATGCCCAGCAGCGTGCCCTCGATGGCGCCGGCGATGGTGCCGGAATAGGTCACGTCCTCCGCCGCGTTCTGCCCGCGGTTGATGCCCGACAGCAGCAGGTCAGGCCGCCGGTCCTTGAGGATGTGGCGCACGCCCATGATGGCGCAGTCGGACGGGGTGCCGCGCACCGCGTAGCGCCGCTCGGACACCAGCCGCAGCCGCAGCGGGTCCGACAGCGAGATGGAGTGCGACACGCCCGACTGGTCGGTTTCCGGCGCCACGACCCACACGTCGTCGGATATCTCCCGCGCGATGTCCTCCAGCACGCCGAGGCCCGGCGCATGGATGCCGTCGTCATTGGTGATCAGAATTCGCATGGCGCGTTCCGGTTCCCGTGATTGTCCGGTTCATTCAACGTCATCCCGGTCGACAAAGCCGATCCAGGTCCATGAACCCTACCCGGCGGGCGACGCCCGTGTTCCTGGATCCCGGATCGCGGCCGCGCCGCGTCCGGGATGACAGCGGAGCCTTATCCCTTCCGGGCAAGCGGCTCCACCTTCTCCACACCCCCCATATAGGGGCGCAGCACGTCCGGCACCGTGACGCTGCCATCCGCGTTCTGGTAGTTCTCCAGCACCGCGACAAGGGCGCGGCCGACCGCCACGCCGGAGCCGTTGAGCGTATGGACGAAGCGCGGGGCCCCGTCCGCCCGGTAACGCGCGTTCATGCGCCGGGCCTGGAAGTCGCCGCACACCGAGCAGGACGAGATCTCGCGATAGGCGCCCTGCCCCGGCAGCCAGACCTCGATGTCGAAGGTCTTTTGCGAGGCGAAGCCCATGTCGCCGGCGCACAGCGTCATGACGCGGTAGTGCAGCCCGAGTTTCTTCAGGATGGCTTCCGCCGAGGCCAGCATCCGCTCGTGCTCCTCGCCCGACTGCTCCGGTGTGGTGACGGAGACGAGTTCGACCTTGGAGAACTGGTGCTGGCGGATCATGCCGCGCGTGTCGCGCCCCGCCGCCCCCGCCTCGGCGCGGAAGCAGGGCGTCAGCGCGGTGAATCGCAAGGGCAGCTCCTCCTCGGCGACGATGCTCTCGCGCACGAGGTTGGTCAGCGGGACTTCGGCGGTGGGGATCAGCCAGTATCGGCCGGGATCTGGTATAAGCGATGGCCGCTGCGGCGCCAGTGACTTCGCTTTCTGCAATCCGTGATCATCCACGTATTGCAGCAAAAACTGCGAGTTCTGCTTGAGTGTGACATCAAGCTTATCGCGAAGTGTCGGCTCCGGAAACGCTGCGAACTGATCGTCGTGAAACTTCGGCAGCTGCGCGGTCCCGAACATCGCCTCGTCGCGCACCAGCAGCGGCGGGTTGACCTCCAGATAGCCGTGCTCGTTGACATGGGTGTCCAGCATGAAGTGGCCGAGCGCGCGCTCCAGCCGCGCCAGCGGGCCCCTGGTCACCACGAACCGCGCGCCGGACAGCTTGGCCGCCGTCTCGAAGTCCATCTGGCCCAGCGCCTCGCCGATCTCGAAATGCTGTCTTGGCGCGAAGGCGAGGTCCGGCTTGGCGCCGTGGGCGTGCCGCTCCACATTGCCGTGCTCGTCGGCGCCGTCCGGGACGCTCGCCAGCGGCAGGTTGGGGATCGCCGCGAGGTCGTCGTGAAGCGCCTTCTCCACCTCCTTCAGCCGGGCGTCGCGGGCCGGCATGTTCTCCTTGATCGCCGCCACCTCGGCCATGAGCGCGGCGGCGCGGGCCTCGTCCCTGTCCTTTTTCGCCTGGCCGATCTCCTTCGAGGCGGCGTTGCGGCGCTCCTGCAGCGCCTGCACCTCGCCGATCAGCGCGCGGCGCTCCTCGTCCAGCGCCAGCAGCCGCGCCGCCGTCCCCGCGAAGTCGGTCGAGCGGCGCATCAGCGCCGCGTCGAAGGCTTCGGGATCGTCACGGATCAGGCGGATGTCGTGCATGGCGGCCGGCTTTTCGGACAGGAAACCCTCTCCCGGCGGGCGATGCGATCCGTCGGGAACGGGGTGAGGGGTTACAACCCATCCGGAAGAGGCACAAGGGGCAGAAGGCCGGCGCTCGTCCCCTCATCCGGCCCTCCGGGCCACCTTCTCCC
>JAEWEX010000069.1 GCA_023389135.1 Pseudomonadota bacterium
CCGCGGTCTTCTTGTCGATCAGGTAGCCCTCCAGCGCGCCGCCGACCGCGACATTTCCGACCTGCTCCGCGCCGTTGGAGAACGTCGCCTCGTAGGTGTTGTGAAGCGGGAACCAGCCATTGACCCAGAAGTCCACGTCGCCCTGCGACACCGCCTGGTAGAAGATCGGCGCGTCCAGCGTCTTCGGGTCGGCGACGTCGTAGCCGAGTTCCTCCAGCAGCTTGGCGTAGATCGCGGCATGGAACCAGCCGGTGTCCCAGGTGGCGCGGGCGGGCGTGACGCTGACGCCCTCGCCGGGCTTGTCCTGCGCCATGGCGGGGGCGGCTGCCGCGATCAGGATCGCGGTGGCGGCGCCGGCCATCAGCGTGCGTGCGGTTCGGTTCATGTTCAGGCTCCTTTTGCTTGGGTTCCGGCAGGCGCGGAGCCGCGCCCGCCGCTGGGTGTGCCGGCGGCGTCCGGCACGGGCGTGCCGGAGGGCCGGGAGAACAGGCCGCGCAGGGACAGGCCCGACGGCTGCCTGTCCGGCTCGGCCAGTCCCTGGGTGATGCGGTCGAGGATGATGGCGATCAGCACGATGCCGAGGCCGCCCACCGAGGCGAGGCCGATGTCGAGGCGGCCGATGCCCTGGAACACGGTGAGCCCGAGCCCGCCCGCGCCGATCAGCGCCGCGATCACCACCATGGACAGCGACAGCATCAGGGTCTGGTTGAGACCGGCCATGATCGAGCGCAGCGCCAGCGGCAGCTGCACCTCCCACAGCACCTGCCGCGGCGTCGAGCCGAAGGCGTAGCCCGCCTCCACCATCTCGGAGGGCACCTGCCGGATGCCGAGATTGGTCAGACGCACCACGGGCGGCATGGCGAAGATGATGGTCGCGATGACGCCCGGCACGATGCCGACGCCGAACAGCATGACCACCGGCACCAGATAGACGAAGGCGGGCGTGGTCTGCATGATGTCCAGCACCGGCCTCAGCCCGTTGGCGAAGCGGTCGCTGCGGCCGGCGAGTATCCCCAGCGGGATGCCGATCACCGCGCAGACGAACACGGCCGTCACCACCATGGCGAGCGTCGTCATGGTCTGGTCCCACACCCCGACGAGGTCGAGCACCACCAGGGAGATCGCGGTGAAGATCGCGACGCTGCGGCCGGCGGTGCGCCACGCCGCCAGCGCCAGCAGGATCGTGAACACCCAGAACGGCGTCGCCAGCAGCACCGCCTCGATGCCGTTGAGCAGCTGCGAGACCGGCCACTGCATGGCCCGGAACGCGGGCCGGAAGTTCGACACAACCACGTCGCGGACGAAGGTCTGCATCCAGTCGTCGAACGGGATCTTGCCGATCCAGTCGGAGGGTCTGAGGAGGTCGGCCATGGTCGGCGCCCCGTCCTTTCTGCTTGGCCCGGCTTAGGGCTGGTTCAGGCGGCGTTGCGATTGCCGGCAAGTTCGGCCAGGAGATCGAGCGGCCGCACCACGCCGCGCAGGCGCCCGGTGCCGTCGATCACGGCGATCGGCAGGTTGCGCTCGCAGGCCTCGAAGCTGTCGGCCAGCGTCGCCGACATCTCCACGGTGGAGAATTCGCGGCGCACCACGTCTCGGAAGTCCCGGCTCCCCGCCTTGACGAGCCGCGTCACGTCGTCCTCCAGGAGCATGCCGACCGGCTTGCCGTGGGAGCAGGTGACGAACACCTCCGAGCAGTCGGGCTGGCGCAGCGCCGCGATGACGCGCTCCGGCTGCACCTTGTCCTCGCTCCAGCGGGTCGCGTCGCGCATCACCCGGTCGACCGTCACCACCCGGGTGCGGTCCACGTCCCGGGTGAAGGCGGCGACGTAGGGATCGGCCGGGGCGTTGACGATCTCGTCGGTGGTGCCGACCTGGACGAACCGCCCCTCCTTCATGATGGCGATGCGGTCGCCCAGCTTCAGCGCCTCGTTGAGGTCGTGCGTGATGAAGATGATCGACTTGTGGAACCGGTCCTGAAGCTCGATCAGGTCGTCCTGCATGTCGCGGCGGATCAGCGGGTCGAGTGCGGAGAACGGCTCGTCCATCAGCAGCACGTCGGTGTCGGTGGCGAGCGCGCGGGCGATGCCGACGCGCTGCTTCATGCCGCCGGACAGCGCATCCGGGGGGCTGTCGGCCCATTGCGCCAGGCTCACCATGTCCAGCGCCTCGAGCGCCTTGGCCCGGCGGACGTCCGGCTTCACGCCCTTGATCTTGAGCCCGTACTCGACGTTCTCGGAGACCGACTTGTGGGGGAAGAGCGCGAAATGCTGGAACACCATGGCGAGCTTGGCCAGCCGCAGTTCCCGCAGTTCCTCCGCGGACGCGGCCGTGACGTCGCGGCCGTCGACCAGCACCTGGCCCTCGGTCGGCTCGATCAGGCGGTTGATGCAGCGGATCAGGGTCGACTTGCCCGAGCCCGACAGGCCCATGACCACGAAGGTCTCCCCGGCCGCGACCTCGAACGAGACCTCGCGCACCCCGATGGTCTGGCCGGTCGCGGCGCGGACATCCTCGCGGCTCTGCCCGTCCTTCATGGCGTCCAGCGCCGCCGCAGGGGCGTCGCCGAAGATCTTGGTGAGGCCGCGGACCTCGACTTTCGCAGGTGTCGTCATCTCTCCCCGGGGGTGCGGGATATAGAGAAACCGGCCGATGCGCGCTTGCTGGGCCGCGCCGACAGCTCCATGGGTGATCATTTGATGGAGACGAACATAGCCGCTCGGGGAACGGATTTAAACCTTCGAGCCCGAAAGAATTTTGCTATTTCTGGCTAAACAGCTGATTTCAAAAGAAGACTTTATGGCAAAATCTGGCGCTCGACCCGCCTGTCCTGGCGTGCGACCGCAGCGAGACGCGGCAGGCCGGCATCATCGGAAAAGGAGTGCAGAAAAAGGCCGCTCAGCGGATGGCGTAGCTCTGGCCGTACTGGCCGCCGACGCGGGCGAAGGCCTGACGGGCCTGCTCGTTGCCGTTGTCGATCTGGAGCGCGCGCGACAGCGACCCGCGCGCCCGCTCCTGGTCGCCGGCCATCTCGTAGGCCAGGCCCCGTCCGGTCCAGGCGTCGACATTCTGGGCATCGAGATTGATCGCCGCGGTGAAATCCTCCGCGGCCGTGCGGCCATCGCCCAGCGCAAGATAGCTGGTGCCGCGGGCGATGTGGGGCGGGGCCGCGTTGACGTCGGCCGCGATCGCCGCCGTGAAGTCGTCGATGGCGAACTGGTGCTGGCCCTGCGCCTGGTAGATCAGGCCGCGATTGTGAAACGCCTGGGCGTTGGTGCGGTCGATCTCGATGGCCCGCTGATAGTCCGCAAGCGCGAGCGGGAACTGGTTGGCCTGGCGGTAGACATTGCCGCGTCCGACCAGCGCCGGGGCATAGGCGGGATCGGACTGGATCGCGCGCTCGTAGTCCTGCAGCGCGGCATCGGTGTTTCCGAGTTCGCGATGGGCCAGCGCGCGGTTGGAATAGGCCTTGGCGAAGCGGGGATCGCGCTGCAGCGCCTGGGTGAAGTCCTCGATGGCCTCGCGATACTTCCCGAGCCGCGCCTGCGCCACGCCGCGGGTGTTGTAGGCTTCGGGGTCGGACGGGTTGTTCTCCACCACCGTCGACAGCGAGGCGATGTTCACCTGCTGGGCGGCGTAGACCTGCGGGTCGACCGCAACCGACGACTGGCCCACCGTCTCGCAGCCGGCAAGCGCGAGCCCGGCCAGCAGCGCCGTGGAACGGAGAAGATGCGCGTTGGGAAAACGCGGAGCCGCCTGGAGGATCGCCATGGTCCGCTCAGTGACCCGCCGAATACGGCGAGATTGGGACGAGCCCGTGCCGGAGCGGGCGCGGCGCGCCGCGCACCGCGCCGGGATCACTTCTTGCGGCGATTCGGCACGACGCCTTCGCGCTGGGCGCGCTTGCGGGCCAGCTTGCGGGCGCGGCGGACGGCTTCCGCCTTCTCGCGCGCCTTCTTCTCCGACGGCTTCTCGTAATGGCCACGAAGCTTCATTTCGCGGAAGATGCCTTCGCGCTGCATCTTCTTCTTGAGCGCCTTGAGCGCCTGGTCGACATTGTTGTCGCGAACGAGAACCTGCACGGGTCGTCCTTCTGGTCTGGCCGTCTGGCGGATAAAAGATAGCGGGCGCCGCCGAAGCGCCGCTGCCGATTTGCGGCGTGTCTAGCAAAAGCCGCGGCCCGTGTCCATTGCGCCGCCACCGCCGATCCGGCCCGTCGCTCTGGCCCCGGCGGCGCCGGCCGTGCTACCTGTCGCCCGCCTCCGACGCACCGGCACAGATCTCCCCATGCAGGCGCCGCACCTCGCCGATTCAGTCATCCGCTCCGCCGCACGGCGCACCCTCGCCGTGGAAGGCGCGGGCCTCGCCCTGCTCGCGGGCGCCCTGGACGGTCCGCTGGGCGCGGCGGTCGAGCAGGCGGTGGAGCTGATCCGCGCCGCCCGCGGCCGGGTCATCGTCTCCGGCATCGGCAAGAGCGGCCATGTCGGGCGCAAGATCGCCGCCACCTTCGCCTCCACCGGCACGCCGGCCTATTTCGTCCACCCCAGCGAAGCCAGCCACGGCGATCTCGGCATGGTCACCGCCGACGATGTGGTGCTGGCGATCTCCTGGTCGGGCGAGACCCGCGAGCTGTCCGACGTGGTCAGCCATGCCTCCCGCTTCGCGGTGCCGCTGATCGCCATCACCTCCAATCCCGAAAGCGCGCTCGGCCGCGCGGCCACGGCGGCGCTGATCCTGCCGAAGGCCGCGGAAGCCTGTCCGCACGGGCTCGCCCCCACCACCTCCACCACCATGCAGCTCGCGCTGGGCGATGCGCTGGCGGTGGCGCTGCTGGAGGCCCGCGGCTTCAGCGCGCAGGATTTCCGTGTGTTCCACCCGGGCGGCAAGCTTGGCGCGATCCTGTCCTACGTCCGCGACCTGATGCACGCCGGCGACGAGCTGCCGCTGGTCGCGCGCGGCACGCCGATGTCCGACGCCATCCTGGTCATGACGGCCAAGAGCTTCGGCTGCGTCGGCGTGGTGGAGGCGGACGGACGGCTGGCCGGCATCGTGACCGACGGCGACCTGCGCCGCCACATGGGCGCCGACCTGCTGGCGCGGGCGGTGGACGACGTGATGACGCCGGGTCCGCGCACCGTCGCCCCCGACACGCTGGCGACCGCCGCCATCGAGATCGCCAACCGCTCCAAGATCACCACGCTGTTCGTGGTGGAGGCCGGCTGCCCGGTCGGCATCGTCCACGTTCGCGACCTGCTGCGCGTCGGCGCCGGCTGAGCGGCGCGGCCGCCCGCCGGTAACCCTTGGTTCACCCAACGCGCCGTTTGTGACGGCGACCGCTCACACTTAACCGGAATTTATCGCCATCCCTGCAATTTCAGCGACGGCAGGCCAGGCGCGATC
>JAEWEX010000078.1 GCA_023389135.1 Pseudomonadota bacterium
CCTTCAGGTAGCTCGGCGCGAAGCGCGAGGCCGGGAAGATCTTCAGCGCCCGGGCGCCGGACCGCACCGCCAGCAGCGCCTCCGTGGGCGTCAGGCAGCCGATCACGGGGACGAGGCCCCGCGCGACGCCGCGCGCGATCACCGCGGCGTCGGTGTTGGGCGTGACCATGAGGCGCGCGCCGGTGTCGGCCAGCCGGTCCGCATCCTCCGCGGCGAGAACGGTGCCGGCGCCCGCCAGCACGCCCTGCGGGCAGTGCGCCACCAGCCGCGCGATGCTGGCGAAGGGGTCCGGCGAGTTGAGCGGCACCTCGATCATGCGGAAGCCCGCGCCGATCAGGGCGTCGGCAACCGCCACGATCTCGCCCGGCGTGACGCCGCGCAGCACGGCCACCAGCGGCAGCTCCGCCATGGCGCGGCCGAAGGCGTCGGGCGGGGGCGCGGCGGGCGTCAATGGTTGTCCCGCGGCACGGGGAACTGGCGCGCGATGCGCCGGTAGCGGACGGCAGGCGTCAGCACCATGCCGTCGGCGAGCTGCTCCACCATGCCGCGCTGGATCTCCTGCCACGGCGTCTGGCTGGCGGGGAAGGCGTAGCCGCCGGCGGCCTCCAGCTCGGCGCGGCGGCGGGCCAGTTCCTCCTGCGGCAGCAGGATGTCGGCGGTGCGCTTCCTGAGGTCGATGCGGACGCGGTCGCCGTTGCGCAGCAGCGCCAGGTTGCCGCCGGCGGCGGCCTCCGGCGAGGCGTTGAGGATTGAGGGCGTGCCCGAGGTGCCGGACTGGCGGCCGTCGCCGATGCAGGGCAGCGACAGCACGCCGCGGCGGATGAGCGCGGCCGGCGGCTGCATGTTCACCACCTCGGCGGCGCCGGGATAGCCGATGGGCCCGGTGCCGCGCATGACAAGGATGGTGCGCTCGTCGATCCCGAGCGCCGGGTCGTCGATGGCGTGGTGGTAGTGCTCCGGACCGTCGAACACCGCCACGGGGCCCTCGAAGGCCTCCGGGTCGGCGGGGTCGGACAGGTAGCGGTCGGCGAACTCCTGCGAGATCACGCTGGTCTTCATGATCGCGGAGCCGAACAGGTTGCCCTTCAGGTTGAGGAAGCCGGCGCGCGCCTTCATGGGCTCGCCATAGGCGCGGATCACGCGCCGCTCCGCGGAGAAGCGCCCGCCCCAGTTGTCGCCCGCGGTGCGGCCGTTGACCGTGAGCGCGCCCCCGTGGATGCGGCCGGCCTGGATCAGTTCGGCCATGACGGCGGGCAGCCCGCCGGCGCGGTGGTACTCCTCGCCGAGATATTCTCCGGCGGGCTGCATGTTGACCAGCAGCGGCACGTCGAAGCCGACCCGCTCCCAGTCGTCGCAGGTCAGCTCGACGCCCACATGGCGGGCGATGGCGTTGAGGTGGATCGGCGCATTGGTGGAGCCGCCGATGGCCGAACAGGCGGCGACGGCATTCTCGAACGCCTCCCGTGTCAGCACGTCTGAGGGACGCAGATCCTCCCACACCATCTCGACCGCGCGGCGGCCGGTGTCGTAGGCGGCCTGGCCGCGCTCGCGATAGGGCGCGGGGATCGAGGCCTGGCCCGGCAGGCTCATGCCCAGCGCCTCGGCCATGGCGTTCATGGTGGAGGCGGTGCCCATGGTGTTGCAGTGGCCGTTGGAGGGCGCGGAGGTGCGCACGATCCGCAGGAACTCGTCATAGTCGATGTCGCCGGCGGCGTGGCGCTCGCGCGCCTTCCACACGATGGTGCCCGAGCCCATGCGCTCCTCGCCCATCCAGCCGTTGAGCATCGGGCCGACATTGAGCGCGATCGCGGGGATGTCCACGGTGGCGGCGGCCATCAGCAGGGCGGGGGTGGTCTTGTCGCAGCCGGTGAGCAGCACGACGCCGTCCAGCGGGTAGCCGTACAGCACCTCCACCAGCGACAGGTAGGCGAGGTTGCGGTCGAGCGACGCGGTCGGGCGCTTGCCGGTCTCCTGGATCGGATGGCAGGGAAACTCGAACGCGACGCCCCCGGCCGCGGTGATGCCGTCGCGGACGCGCCGGGCGAGTTCCACATGGTGGCGGTTGCACGGCGACAGGTCGGAGCCGGTCTGGGCGATGCCGATGATCGGCTTGCCGCCCTGCAGTTCGTCGCCGGTCAGGCCGAAATTGAGGTACCGCTCGATGTAGAGCGCGGTCATGCCCGGGTTGTCGGGATTGTCGAACCACAACCGCGACCGAAGCTGTTCCGGCCCGATCCGGCGCCTGGCATCGCCCATATCAGCAGTCCTCCCGTGTTTTTCCGGCGCCCGGCACATGTCGCCATCCGCCGCCGATAAGCCAGCGATTTTCGCGCACTTGCCGCGTCGCAGCAGAATTGCTGCTGCAACGCGTCATGCAGATTTGCTGCGTCGCAGTAGAGAAAGCGTATTCCCAGAAGCATAATCATACGTATGATGAATGTCATGCCGAAGTTGCGCACGCGCCACCAGGAAACCGTGGAAAGGATCGCCGGCTGGCTGGTCGGCGGCCGCTTCGGGCCGGGCGCGGCGCTGCCCAACGAGACCGAGATCGGCGCCGAGCTGGAGGTCAGCCGCACCGTGGTGCGCGAGGCCATGCGCACGCTGGTGGCCAAGGGGATGGTGGCGGTGCGCCGCCGCCACGGCACCACCGTGCGGCCCGTGGAGGCCTGGAGCCTGTTCGACGCCCAGGTCATGGGCTGGCGGCTGAAGCAGGGCCTGTCGCCCCAGTTCATCGACGATCTCGTGCGGTTCCGGCTCGGCATCGAGCCGTTCGCCGCCGGGCTGGCCGCGGAAAATCCGGAGTTCGATCCCGCCGGCCTGGAGGCCGCCTATGGCCGCATGAGCGCGGCGGCGGCGGGCGAGGGCGACTGGCATGCGGCCGACCTCGACTTCCACCGCGCCATCCTGCTCGGTTCGCGCAACCAGTTCCTGCGCCATCTCGCCCCCATGATGGAGAACGCGCTCAGGGTGTCGTTCAGCCTGTCGGTGCTGAGCATGGACAGCGCCCGGGCCTCGCTGCCGATGCACCGCGCGGTGGCCGACGCCATCCTCGACCGCGATCCGGAACGCGCCCGCCGCGCGCTTTCGGATCTCATCACGTCCGCCCGCGAGGACATCCGCGTGGGTCTGGAGCCGCCGCAACGAGAACACGCCGCCCGGAGGACGCCCGCCCATGGGAAAGGTGCTCGACTACCTGTTCCGACCGCTTGAGGTCCTGATCACGCTGCTGCTGGCCGGCATGGCGATCATGGTCTTCGGCAACGTGGTGCTGCGCTACGGCTTCAACTCGGGGATCAACATTTCCGAGGAGTTGTCGCGCTACTTCTTCGTCTGGCTGACCTTCATCGGCGCCGTCGTCACGTTCCGCGAGCATGCGCATCTGGGGGTCGAGACGCTGGTGCGCCGGTTCGGCCGCGGCGGGCGGCTCGTGTGCATGGTGGCCTCCAACGCCATCATCATGCTGTGCGCGGGCGTGTTCTTCTGGGGCACCTGGAAGCAGTCCGCCATCAACGCCTCCATGGTGGCGCCGGTCACCGGCCTGTCGATGATCTACATCTACGGCATCGGCTTCTTCACCTCCGCCGGCGTGTTCCTGATCGCGGCGGCGCGGACGCTGAACATCCTCGCCGGCCGCGTCACCGAGGAGGACATCGGGCGCTTCGTCGGCGAGGGGGCCGAGGCGCAGGCGATCCGGGAGCGGGCGGAATGACCATCGTCGTCTTCCTCGCCTCGCTGCTGGGCGCCATGGCGATCGGCGTGCCGGTGGCGTTCGCGCTGATGTTCTGCGGCATCGTGCTGATGACCTACATGGGCATCTTCAACACCCAGATCGTCGCCCAGAACATGATCGCGGGGGCCGACACCTTCACGCTGCTCGCCATCCCGTTCTTCCTGCTGGCGGGCGAGCTCATGAATGCGGGCGGCCTGTCGCGGCGCATCGTGGAGTTCGCGGTGTCCTGCGTCGGCCACATCCGCGGCGGGCTCGGCATCGTCGCCATCATCGCCGCCGTCATCATGGCGAGCCTGTCGGGCTCGGCCGCCGCCGACACCGCCGCGCTGGCCTCGATCCTGATCCCCATGATGCGCGACGCCGGCTACAACGTGCCGCGCGCCGCCGGGCTGATGGCCGCGGGCGGCGTCATCGCCCCGGTGATCCCGCCCTCCATCGCCTTCATCATCTTCGGCGTCGCCGCCAACGTCTCCATCATCCAGCTGTTCATGGCCGGCATCGTGCCGGGCCTGATGATGGCGGCGTCGCTCGTCGTGACCTGGCTGATCGTGGTGCGGCGCGAGAAGGTCGCGGTGCTGCCGCGCCAGCCCATGTCGGTGCGGCTCCGGGCGACCGCGCGGGCGGGCTGGGCGCTGGTGATGCCGGTGATCGTGCTGGGCGGCATCCGCTTCGGCGTGTTCACGCCGACCGAGGCCGCGGTGGTCGCCGCCGTCTACGCCATGTTCGTGGGCCTGTTCATCTACCGCGAGCTGCACTGGCGCGACCTCTACGGCGTGTTCCTGGCGGCGGCCAAGACCACCTCGGTGGTGCTGTTCCTGGTGGCCGCGGCGCTGGTGTCGGCCTGGCTGATCACCAGCGCCAACATCCCCGCCGAGATCGGCGGCTGGATCGAGCCGCTGATCGACCGGCCGAAGCTGCTGATGTTCGCCATCATGGTGCTGGTGCTGGTGGTGGGCACCGCGCTCGATCTCGCGCCCACCATCCTGATCCTGACGCCCGTGCTGATGCCGATCATCAAGATGGCGGGGATCGACCCGGTCTATTTCGGCGTGCTGTTCGTCATGAACACCTGCATCGGCCTGCTGACCCCGCCGGTCGGCATCGTGCTCAACGTGGTCAGCGGGGTCGCCAAGGTGCCGCTCGGCCAGGTCATCGGCGGCGTCATGCCGTTCCTCGCCGCGCAGGTCGCGGTGCTGTTCCTGCTGATCCTGTTCCCAGAGCTCGTGCTCGTGCCGCTCGCCTGGCTGAGATAGCCGGTGCGGCGCGAAGCGAGAATGCCAAGACGACAGAACGTTCCAAAGGGAGGAAGACCATGAAGACGATGACGGCGGCCCTCGCGGCCGTGACCTGCCTGGGCCTGGCCCTTCCGGCGGCGGCCCAGATCAGCGACCGCAACATCCGGGTCTCCAACGGCGTCAACGCCGACCATCCGGTCGGCAACGGCGTCAAGGCCATGACCGAGTGCATGGCGGAGAAGTCCGGCGGCAAGATGAAGCTGACAGCCTTCTGGGGCGGCGCGCTGGGCGGCGACCTGCAGGCGACCCAGGCGCTGCGCTCGGGCACCCAGGAGATGGTCATCACCTCGACCTCGCCGCTGGTGGGCATCCTGCCCGCGCTCGGCGTGTTCGACCTGCCGTTCCTGTTCGCCGACGAGACCGAGGCGGACACCGTGCTCGACGGCGAGTTCGGCCAGTACATCTCCGACATGATGCCGGCGGTGGGCCTCGTGAACCTCGCCTACTGGGAGAACGGCTTCCGCAACCTGACCAACTCCAAGCAGCCGGTCACCAAGTGGGAGGACTTCAACGGCATGAAGGTCCGGGTGATGCAGAACAACATCTTCCTGGACACCTTCTCCAACATGGGCGCCAACGCCACCCCCATGGCCTTCGGCGAGGTGTTCGCCGCGCTGGAGACCAAGGCCATCGACGCCCAGGAGAACCCGTTCGTCACCATCGAGACGTCCAAGTTCTTCGAGGTGCAGGAATATCTGTCGGTGACGCGCCACGCCTACACGCCGTTCATGGCGCTGTTCTCCAAGCCGATCTGGGACACCTACTCGGCCGAGGAGCAGAAGATCCTGCAGGACTGCGCCATCGTCGGCCGCGACGAGCAGCGCAAGGCCAGCCGGGCGCTGTCCGACAAGTCGCTGGAGAACGTCAAGAACGCCGGCATGAAGGTAAACGAGATCACGCCGGAGGAGCAGGCCCGCATGGTCGAGAAGGCCCAGGTGGTCTACGAGAAGCATGCCGGCACCATCGGCGAGGAGGTCGTCAAGCGCATGCGCGCCACCCTCGCCGAGATGCGCAAGAACTGAGGCATCCGCCTGCCATCGCGACCGGGGGCGGCCCGACGCCCCCGGCCTTTCCACAGGAGCCGGGGGGCGTCCCGCCGGACCCGGCCCGTCCTGCCGCCGAACGACCCGCACCACCGAGCCGCACGATGAAGATCACCGCCGTCGAGACCGTCCGGCTCGCCGAGTTCGCCAACCTCGTCTGGGTCCGGCTGCACACCGACGAGGGGCTGGTCGGGCTGGGAGAGACCTTCATGGGGGCGGCGGCCGTGGAGGCCTACCTCCACGAGACCGTGGCGCCGCGGCTCGTCGGCCGCGACCCGCTCCAGATCGAGGCGATCAACCGCGACCTGATCGGCTATCTCGGCTGGCGCGGCGCGGGCGTGGAGACCCGCGGCAACTCCGCGGTCGACATCGCGCTGTGGGACATCTTCGGCAAGGCGCTGGGGGTGCCGGTCTCGGTGGCGCTGGGGGGGCGCTCCCGGGACGCGATCCGCACCTACAACACCTGCGCCGGCTATCGCTACATCCGTGACGCGCGCGCGCAGTCCGTGGCCAACTGGGGCACCGGGGCCGCCGCCGGTCCCTACGAGGATCTGGACGGCTTCCTGCACCGCGCGGACGAACTCGCCCATTCGCTCCTGGAGCAGGGCATCACCGCCATGAAGATCTGGCCGTTCGACATGGCGGCCGAGCGCAGCCACGGACTCGACATCTCCGCCGACGAGCTGCGCGCCGCGCTGGAGCCGTTCGAGAAGATCAGGCGCGCGGTCGGCGACCGCATGGACATCATGGTCGAATTCCATTCGCTGTGGCAGCTTCCCGCGGCCAAGCGCATATCGCGCGCGCTCCAGCCCTACGGCACGTTCTGGCACGAGGATCCCGTCCGCATGGACAGCCTGGAGGCGCTGAAGTCCTACGCCGAGGCCACCACCGCGCTGATCTGCGCATCGGAGACGCTGGCCTATCCCCATGCCTTCCGCGACTATCTGGCGACGGGGGTGGCGGGGGTGGCCATGCTGGACCTGTCCTGGTGCGGCGGGCTGTCGGAGGCGCGCAAGATCGCCGGCATGGCCGAGGCGCACCACATCCCGGTCGCGCCGCATGACTGCACCGGTCCCGTCGTGTTCATGGCGTCGTGCCAGTTCTCGCTGCACGCCCGCAACGCCATGATCCAGGAGAGCGTGCGGGCCTTCTACACCGGCTGGTACACCGAGCTCGTGACCGCGCTGCCCCGGGTCGCCGGCGGCACGATCACGCTGGACGATGCGCCCGGCCTCGGCATCGAGCTGCTGCCGGAGGTGGTCTCCCGCCCTGACGCGATCGTGCGGCGGAGCGCGGCGTGACGGTGCTGCCCGGGGAGACGCGGATGGGCTCGGCGGTGCGCACCGGCGTGCTGCTGACGCTGTTCGGCATGTTCCTGTTCTCGGCCAACGACGTGCTGGGAAAGTGGCTGGTGGCCACCTACACGGTGGGTCAGGTGCTGCTGATCCGCTCCGTCGCCGCGCTGATCATCCTGGCCCCGTTCATCTGGGCGGCGGGGCTGCGCACCATGTTCCAGGTGGAGCGGCCGTGGCTGCAGGCGCTGCGCGTGGCGTTCTCCACCGCGGAGGTGTTCTGCTTCTATGCCGCCGTGCGCCACATGCCGCTGGCCGACGCCATGACCTTCTGGCTCGCCGCGCCGATCTACGTCGCGGCGCTGTCGCCGTTCCTGCTGGGCGAGCGGGTGGGCTGGCGGCGCTGGCTCGCCATCCTCGTGGGCTTTGCGGGCGTCGTCATCGCGCTGGAGCCCTCGGCCGCCACGCTGACACCGGCCGCCTTCATCGCCATAGCCGGCTCGTTCGCCTTCGCCATGATGATGGTGACCGGCCGCACGCTGCGCGGCACGCCGGACCGGGCGCTGGTGTTCTGGCAGATGGCCGGCGCGCTCGCCGCCGGCATCGTCATCGCGCCGGTGGGCTGGGTCCAGCCCACGGCGCTGGACATGGCGCTGCTCGGCCTGCTCGGAATCGTCTCCATGGCGGCGCATGTCTGCGTCAACCGCTCGCTGAAGCTCACCGACGCCGCCACCGTGGCGCCGCTGCAATACACGCTGCTGCTGTGGGCCATCGTGCTGGGCTTCCTGGTGTTCGGCGACGTGCCGCGGCCGGCGGTGCTGGTCGGCGGCGCGGTGATCGTGTCGGCGGGCCTGTTCATCTTCCTGCGGGAGCAGCGGGTGAAGCGGGGGGTCGCGTGAGCGCGCCCGCCCTTGTGGGCGTCGACTGGGGTACGTCCTCCTTCCGCGCCTTCCTGATCGGCGCCGGCGGGGCGATCCTCGACCGGCGCGCCGGCCCGTTCGGCATCCTGTCGGTGGAGCCCGGCGGCTTTCCCCAGGTGCTGCGGCGGGAAACCGCGGCGTGGCGTGCGGAGCGTGACCTTCCCGTCATGCTGTCGGGCATGGTCGGCAGCCGGCAGGGCTGGGCCGAGGCCGCCTATCTGGAGGCCCCCGCCGCGCTTTCCGACCTCGCTGGCGGCCTCCTGCCCGCGCCGGGCGGGCATTTGACCTTCATCGCGCCGGGCGTGGCCGACATGGCCGGGCCGCTGCCGGAGGTGATGCGCGGCGAGGAGGTGCAGATCGCCGGCGCCGCGGCGCGGACCGGCCGCGCGGATGGCTGCTTCGTCATCCCCGGCACCCATTCCAAATGGGTGAGGGTGGAGGCGGGCGCCATTTCCCGCTTCGCCACCTACATGACCGGCGAGGTGTTCGCCGCCTGCCGGCAGCACACGATCCTCGGGCGGCTCATGGCGGAAGGGGCGGAGGATCGCGACGCCTTCCTCGCCGGCGTCGATGCCGGGGCGCGCGCCGGCGGGCCGGGGGCGCTGCTCAACCGGCTGTTCGGCGTGCGCACCGCCGGCCTGTTCGACCGCATCCCGGCGGCCGGGCTCGCGGACTATATGAGCGGGCTCCTGATCGGCGCGGAGATCGCGGACGGGCTCGCCGGCCCGCTCGCGCCGGACGGGCCGCCGGTGGTGATCGGCTCGGACGGCCTCGCCGGCCGCTACGCCGCCGCGCTGGCCCGCCTCGGGCGCGACGTCGAGAAGGTCGATCCAGACTGCGTCGCCGCCGGGCACCTCGCCATCGCTCGGGCGGCCGGCATCGTCGGGTAGTCAGGCCCGGATGGCCATGGGCAGGCCGTGGGCGTCGCGCGCGGGCGGTTCGGGATAGGACGCCGCCTCGCCGCGCGCGATGCGGGCCGCGGTCCAGGCGGCGGCGCAGGCGTCCAGCAGGTCGTCCGCCGCCGCGCCGCGCGGCGGGGCCATGTCGAGAAGCGCCTGCGGAAAGCCCTGCTCCGCCAGCAGGCGGCGACGGAAGGCGAGGCCCTCGGGGTTCGGCCGCCCCCTGACCTTCTTCGCCACGGGCAGGGCGGTTCCCAGCATGGTCCGGAACGCGACCTCCGGATGGCATTCATGGATGCGCGCCGCCAGTTCCGGCCGGCTGCGCAGCATCAGGTCGACCTCCCGGATCTTCGGGAAGATGTGGAACGCCTGCTTGGCCACCTTGCGCGGCGGGGTCGAGGTCTCCTGGGCGATGCGGCAGGCCTCCAGGTAGTCGCCGGCGAACACCGCGCGGCGCGACGGCACCGAGAACACGCTGGACTGGCGCTGGCCCAGCAGCGGCCGCACCAGCCGCTCCGGCGCCCGGCCGCCCTCGCCCACAGCCTCCGGCAGGCCGATGGGCATGTCCACGGCGACCGACACCGGCGCCTCCGGCGCATCGACGATGCCGTCCAGCCGCGGGGCGAGGAGGACGCGGAAGCCGTCGCCCTCCAGCGGCCTCAGCACGGCGATCCAGCCCGCCGGACAGCCGTCGACGCCCGCGATCCAGGTCACCGCGCGCCGGCTTTCGGCGGGTATGGCTTCATGGCTCGGATCGGACATGCATGGCCCACGCTCAGATCACGTTCAGCTCGCGCACCGGCCGGGCCGCGGCGATCCGCTCGACGCCGAACACCGAGAGATCGAGCGTCACGAAGCGGCCCTGCGCGATCAGTTCGGCCACCGCGCGCCCGGCCGCCGGGGCGTGCTGCAGGCCGTGGCCGGAAAAGCCGGTGGCGAACAGCAGGTTCGGCACGTCGGGATGGCGGCCGATGATGGCGTTGTGGTCCAGCGTGTTGACATCGTAGTGGCCGGCCCATGCGCCCTCGGGCCGTATCGCCTCGAAGGCGGGGACGCGCGCCGCCAGCGCCGGCCACAGCACCTCCTCGAACAGCGGCCAGTCCACGGTGAAATCGCCGTCGGCGCGCGGGTCGCTTTCGGGCGGCGGTGAGACGCCGCAGATGAACCGGTCGCCCTCGGGTCGGACCCAGACGCCGGTGGTGTCCACCATGAGCGGCATGGCCGGCAGCGGTTTGCGGCAGCGGAACACGAATACGGAGCGCTTGCGCGGCTCCACCGGAATGTGGAGGCCCGCGGTCGCCGCCACGTCGCCCGATTGCGGCCCGGCTGCGACCACCACATGGCCGGCGGCGATGCGGCCGCCGTCGGCGAGCCTGACGCCGGTCGCCCGGCCGCCCGCGCGCTCGATGGCCGCGACCTCGCCCGTCACCATGGCGACGCCCGCGGCGCGGGCGGATCGTCGGAACAGGTCGAGCAGCAGGTGGGCGTCGAACCAGCCCTCGCCTCCGGCGCCCCAGGTTCCGGCGGCGATGCCCGCGGTCGAAAGCCACGGGAACGCCCGCGCCAGCGCGCCGGCGTCCATGAGCAGGATGTCGGCGCCCTCGGCGCGCTGGACCGCGTGGTTGGCGCAGAGTTGCGCGCGGCCGGCCTCGCCCGCCAGGATCAGGTAGCCCTGCTCGCGGAAACCGACGTCGGCGCCCGGCTCGCCGAAGACCGCCGCGGCGTCGCGGATGACCTCCAGGCCGTAGCGCGACATGCGGATGTTCTCGGGCGTCGAGAACTGCTGCCGGATGGACGCCGCCGACAGGGTGGTCGCGGCGCGCGCGAAGCCGGGATCGCGCTCCACCAGCGCGATGGAGCCGGAAAAGCCCGGTTGCCGGGCAAGATGATGGGCAACCGACGCGCCGACGATGGCGCCGCCGACGATCACGACGTCATGGGCGGTGGAGGACATGGCGGCAACCATGCCGGAGCGCGCAGGCGCTGTCAGCCGTTGCGGAGGCGCCGCCTCGCGCTGCCGAAAGGCACGGGTGGAACCGCGCGCCCTTCGCCGCTAGGCTCCTTCGCAGTTGCAACATTGGCCGCTGGTGGAGCCGATCATGACCGTCCGACCACGCCGCAGCGTGCTCTACATGCCCGGGTCGAACGCACGGGCGCTGGAGAAAGCGCGCGAGCTGGCCGCCGATTCCGTCATCCTCGACCTTGAGGATTCGGTCGCGCCCGACGCCAAGTCCGCGGCGCGCGACCAGGTCGCGGCGGCGGTCGCCGCCGGGGGCTTCGGCCATCGCGAGGTGGTCGTGCGCGTCAACGCCGCCGGCACCGACTGGCACGCCGATGACCTCGCCGCCGCGGCCAAGGCCGGGCCGGACGCCATCCTGCTGCCCAAGGTCGGTGCGCCGGGGGATGTCCGCGCGGCGGCGGCGGCGGCGCCCGGCATCGCGATCTGGGCCATGATCGAGACGCCGCGGGCGATCCTGAACGCGGGCGACATCGCCGCCGCGGGCTCCGGCCTCGCCGCCTTCGTGCTGGGCCTCAACGACCTCGCCAAGGAGACCGGCGCGTGCTTCGTGCCGGGCCGGGCGCCCATGCTGCCGTGGATGGCGACCGCGCTTGTGGCGGGTCGCGCCGAGAACCTCGCCGTGATCGACGGCGTCTTCAACGACCTCGACGACGAGACCGGCTTCCTGCGCGAATGCGAGGCCGCCCGCGACATGGGCTTTGACGGCAAGACGGTGATCCATCCGCGCCAGGTCGGGCCCGCCAACGCCATCTTCGCCCCGACCTCGGAGGAGGTGGAC
>JAEWEX010000081.1 GCA_023389135.1 Pseudomonadota bacterium
CCTGCTGCTCGGCGCCGGGCGCTACAGCGTCGGCGGGCTGAACGGCCGCTACAACTAGCCACCTGAATGTCCGGCGCGGCGGACACTCGTCCAGCGCGCCGGACACCCTGCCTCGCTCGCCCGAGCCCCAGGCACCCCGCGCAACCTTCCCCGTTATCGACCCGATCCCTGCGCCAGAGCCTTCGCCGCAAGCGCGGCGACCGGCCATCGCCTGCTCTTCCTTCCTTCCGTCCGCTGGCATGTCATTGGCTTGAGCGCTTATGCGCCTACCCGGCGCACGGCCCGAAAACAAGAAGAAGGAAAGCCTCAATGATGCATCCATCCTGCAACTCGCTTGTGCGCTGTTCCCTGCCTCTGGCCTCCCTCGCCCTGGCGCTGCTGGCCAGTCAGTCCGCCCAGGCGGCGACCTGCCCCGAGCTGCTCGGCCGCGAGATACCGGCCGAGGCCATCGGCCTGCCCACCAGCGGCGCGCGCGTCACCGCGGCGACCCCGGTCGCGGCTGGCGGCAGCGCGCCGCAGACCTTCGGCGCCTATTGCGATGTCAGCGCCGAGATTCGCCCGGTCGATCCCACCGCACCGGCGATCCGCATGCGCCTGGTGCTGCCCGAGCAGTGGAACCGCAAGGCGATGATGTTCGGCGGCGGCGGTTACAACGGCACGGTGCCGAACGTCGCCGGCAACGTGCCTGCCGGCCCGGTCGATCAACCCACGCCGCTCGGCCGCGGCTATGCGGTGTTCGGCAGCGATTCCGGGCATGTCGCCGATCCGCTCAGCCCCGGCTCCTTCGCCTGGAACGACGAAGCGCTGGCCAACTACGCCCACGACGCGCTGAAGAAAACCCGCGATGCGGCCGTCTACCTGATCGAACAACGCTACGGCGCCGCGCCCGAGCGCAGCTATTTCGCCGGCGGCTCTACCGGTGGCCGCGAGGCGCTCGCCGTGGTCCAGCAATGGCCGACCGACTTCAACGGCGCCATCGTCCTCTACCCCGCCTACAACGCCCTGGCGCTGGACCTGCAGTTCGGCCGCATCACCCGCGCCCTCGCCCAGCCCGGCGCCTTTCCCAGCCTGGAAAAACGCGCCGCACTGCTGGAAGCCGCGATGCAGGCCTGCGATGGGCTGGACGGCGTGCGCGACGGCGTGATCAGTCACCAGGCCGCGTGCAATGCACGGTTCGACCCGGCCCGCGCCAGGCTCAACGGCAAACCGCTGCGCTGCCCGGGCGGTGCCGACACCTCGCAGCGTTGCCTGTCGGATGCGCAGATCCAGGCGCTGCGGGTGTTCAACAGCCCGATCCGCTTCAACTTCCCGCTGGCCAGCGGCGAGACGCACTACCCTGGCTTCAACACCTGGGGCACCGACCTCGGCCGGCCGGGTGAAGGCGTGCAGCTGGTGGTCAACCGCCTCGGCCTCAACACCCTCCAGCCGAGCTACCCGATGCCCGTGCACGGCACCGGTTTCGCCGAGGGCGCGCCCTACCATTCCGGCTTCTGGGACGAATGGGTGCGCTTCTTCGTGACGCGCAATCCCACCTTCAACTCGCTGACCCTCGACCCGCAGAACCCCGGCCCGTGGCAGGCGCGCATCAGCGAGCTGTCGCTGCGCCAGGACGTCAACCGGACCGACCTGTCCGCATTCGCCCGCAACGGCGGCAAGATCCTCATGGCCCACGGTACCTCCGACCAACTGGTGAGCACCCGCGCCACCGCCGAGTACTACGAGCGTGTGCGCCGCGACATGGGCCCGGGCAAGACGCAGCGCTTCCTGCGCTACTACGAGATCCCCGGCTACGGCCACGCCGCCAGCACCGTGTTCAACGCCGCCTGGGATTCGCTGAGCGCACTGGAAGACTGGGTCGAACAGGGCCGTGCGCCGCGGCGGCAGGTCGTTGCCGACAGCGTCGGCGTGCCCGGCCGCACCCGCCCGCTGTGCGAATACCCCGGCTGGCCGAAGTACGTCGGCAATGGCGACGTCAATGCCGCCACGAGCTTCGTCTGCGTGCAGAGCCGCAAGGGCACCCGCTAGCATCTGAACCGGCGCCGGCTCCCCGGCCGGTGCCCTCCTCCAACCGTCCGCCGCGCTGGACACCGCCTCGCCAAAGCTGGCCGCGCCCCATACATGTCCAGCCAGCCGGACGCTTCCCATGCCGCTCCCGCGCCAAGGCAATGCGACGCGCAAGCGCTCTGGCACGCGCCATCCAGCCGAACAGCCCGGCTACTTCCGCCACTGGCACGCCTTTCGCTCTATGCCCTGTAGCCGCCCGAGAGCGGCCCAAAACAACAACAAGAGGAAATACCATGCGACTGCACCACAAATCCCTCTGCCACATCCTCTGCGGCGGCGCCGTAGTGATCGCCACCCACCCCGCCAGCGCCGCCTTCGTCGAAGACAGCAAGGCCAGCATCGACCTGCGCAACTTCTACATGAACCGTGATTTCCGTTCCGGCACCGGCCAGTCCAAGGCCGAGGAATGGGCCCAGGGCTTCATGCTGAAAATGGAATCCGGCTACACCGAAGGCCCGATAGGCTTCGGCGTGGACGCCATCGGCCTGCTCGGCGTGAAGCTCGACTCCAGCCCCGACCGC
>JAEWEX010000083.1 GCA_023389135.1 Pseudomonadota bacterium
GGTCGGCGGTGGCGATCAGCTCGGCATTGAGCTTGGCGCGCTCGTCGCGCAGCGAGGCGACCTCGCGGCGCAGCGCCTCCTCCGCGGCGCGGGCGTCCTCCAGCCGCTTCCGCGCGGCGTCGAGGTCTTCCGCCGCGGGCGGCCCGCCGGTGACCTGCGCCGGCCCCGAGGCAGGCGTCTGCGCCAGCGCCGCCGGACCCGCGACGAGCGCGGCCAGCATGGCCAGTGCGGAAAGGAGGGGCGCGGGGCGCGTCGGCGGCATCGGTCCAGTTGACGGCCTGTGTCGTTAACGGACGGTCAACCCTGACACGGCGTTCACGCGCGGTGATAGGGGTGGCCGGCCAGAATCGTCACCGCGCGGTAGAGCTGCTCGGCCGCCAGCACCCTGACGATCTGGTGCGGCCAGGTCATGGGCCCGAAGGCCAGCGTCAGGGCGGCCGCCTCCCGCAGCGACGGATCGAGCCCGTCCGGCCCGCCGATCACGATGCCGAGAGCGCCGGCGCCGCCGTCGCGGATCGCGCCGATCCTTTCCGCGAAGTCCTGGCTGGACAGCGCCCGTCCGCGCTCGTCCAGCGCGATGAAGGTTTCTGGCAGCTTCGCGCGCAAGGCGTCGGCCTCGGCGCGCATGCGCTCCGGCGCGGTGCGGCCGCGGCCCTCGGCGATCTCGTGCACCGACACCGGGCCGATGGCGACGCCGCGCCCGGCATCGTCCACGCGGCCGGCATATCGGGCCGCGAGCGCGCGCTCGGGCCCGTCCTTGAGCCGCCCGACGGCGGCCAGAACGATCTTCATCCCGCCTCCGCGGCGGCCCTCAGACGACGAGGCGCTCCGCCGGGCGTCCGGCGGACCACATCTTCTCGAGGTTGTAGAAGTCGCGGACCTCGGGGCGGAAGACGTGGACGATCACGTCGCCCGCATCCACCAGCACCCAGTCGCAGGTGGCCAGACCCTCGACCCGGGCGCGCCCGTGGCCGTTGTCCTTGAGCGCCTGGACCAGCTGCTCGGCGATCGCCGCCACATGCCGCTGGGAGCGGCCCTGGGTCACCACCATGGCGTCGGCGAGCGAGGATTTTCCGGCGAGGTCGATGTTGACGATGTCCTCGGCCTTGGCGTCGTCGAGAACGCCGAGGATCAGCGGCAGTAGCTCCGTGCCGCCCGCATGCGGGAGCGTGGAGATCGGGGAGGCCGCATCAGGCGTCCCCCGCAGGAGCTCGATTGACAGTGTCGTGTCCCTCTCTGTCGGCCCACAAGCCCTAGCATCCGGCATGAATGCTACGGCGACATTAAGATAAGGGGGCGGACGGGACCAATTCAACCCGTGGGGGTGTGTCTCGGGTTAAATCTCAACCAGACGAGATGGCGACCCCACCCGGGCAGGGTCGCTCAATCCCGTTTGGACATCCACCGCCTCATCCTGAGGAGCCGCGAAGCGGCGTCTCGAAGGATGCGTCCCGCTCGCTCCGAAGCCTCCCGGAGCATCCTTCGAGACGCCATTTCCGGCGAACGGCTCCTCGGGATGAGGCAGGGACAAGTCCCACGCAGGCTCTCAAAGCGCGGATTCATACTCCGAGGACCGCTCCCGCAACTGCTCCGGAGTTGGCGCACAGCCGTTCCGGATGGCGTCGTTGGCATGCTTCACGACGGCGGCCTCGATGGCCTTCTCGCGCGGGAGCTTACGGTTTCGCACCAGCCACTGCGCCACGCCCGCCCAGTCCCAAAGCGGGCTGTCGGACGTGACCCGGGCAACCGGCGCGGGAAAGCCCCTGCCGCGCTGGCCCTTGGAATACTGGGTCATGGCGGCGCGGCTCATGCTGGAGCGCGCGGCGATGTCGGCCAGGCTGACAAGCGGATCTGGCTCGATCCGATCGACATGGGCGCCGGCGGCCATGACGTCGGAGATGGCGGACGCCACCGCGTCCGCGATGCTGTCCGCATCGCGGGCGAAGTCGACGATGATGTGGCCCTTCTGGAACGACACGGTCGCATCGTCGCAACCCGCATCGAAGAACCGCGTCTCGAAATCATCCGCGCGCGGGTCCAGGCCCGAAGCGATGATGCTGAACTCATGAACCGTCATCGTCGGCCTCCTTTCCGTGCGGGCAACGGTCAACCGCCCTCCTGATGTCGCGGGCATGCGAGCCGGCGCTTCGCGGCGTTCCATAGACGCCGACCTGGCAGCCGTCTCTGTCCGCGTGGGGGCACAGGAGGCGGCCCCAATGGCCCTTCTTGTGGCACACCCACCCCTTGGACTCGGCGTATCTGACCGCGTCCTCGACCTCCTTGTCGGGATGGCGCGATCTAGCCAGAGCCGTGGGCGGAAGGTATCACCGTGTTAACATTTGTCAACATTTTGCTCCCCTCCTCTCCTTCTCTGCGATCTCGCAGCAGGCAGGAAAAACCGGCGATGCCACGCGAAACGGCGCAAGGATGCAGCCTCCCCGCCAGGCAGGGAAGAGCCGGACTCAGCGCCGGAGGCGAGGCCCCGTCCCCGCCCGGATCGCGGTGGACGACAATCCCGACCGCGGACCGTGCAGGAACACCCAGGCCGGCGGGGCGCTGCGGGCCAGCAGGCCGGCGTCGGCCTCGTCCATGCGGAAGCGCGCCAGCGCCCGCGCCGCGGGGGAGGCTGTGGCGGCCAGCGTCCAGCCCGGCCGGTCGATCACCGCCAGCGGCGCCATGGCCGCGATGCCGCGCCAGTCGCGCCAGCGGTGGAACTGGGCGAGCCCGTCGGCGCCCATGATCCACACGAAGCGCACGCCCGGCGCGCGCGCCGTGAGCGCGGCCAGCGTGTCGACGCTGTAGCGCAGGCCGAGCCGGGCCTCCACGTCGCTCACCACCATGCGCGGGTCGCGCGCCAGCGCCCGCGCGGCGGCGAGCCGGCCGGCCACCGGCGCGAGGCCGCCGGTGTCCTTGAGCGGGTTGCCCGGCGTCACCAGCCACCAGACGCGGTCGAGCCCGAGCCGCGCCAGCGCCAGCCGCGAGACGTGCAGGTGACCGGCATGGGGCGGGTCGAACGAGCCGCCATAGAGCCCGACCGTCATCCCCGCCGCATGGGGCGGCAGCGTGACCGGCCCGGCCGGCGGCCGCCGCCTCAAGGGCGGACCTGCCCCGCGCCGCGCACCCGGTAGTTGAACGAGGTGAGCTGCTCCACCCCCACCGGCCCGCGGGCGTGGAAGCGGCCTGTGGCGATGCCGATCTCCGCGCCGAAGCCGAACTCGCCGCCATCGGCGAACTGGGTCGAGGCGTTGTGCAGCACGATGGCGGAATCCACCTGCGCCAGGAACTTTTCGGCCGCCGCGGCGTCGTCGGTGACGATGGCGTCGGTGTGGTGCGAGCCGTAGCGCCCGATATGGGCGATGGCCGCGTCGAGCCCGTCCACCACCTTCACCGCGATCACCGCGTCGAGGAACTCGGTCGCCCAGTCGGCCTCGGCGGCGGGCGTCGCGCGCGGGTCAACGGCGCAGGTGGCGGCGTCGCCGCGCACCGCGCAGCCGGCCTCGATCAGGGCGGCCACCAGCGGCGCCAGATGGGTCGCGGCCGCCGCGCGGTCCACCAGCAGCGTCTCCGCCGCGCCGCAGATGCCGGTCCGACGCATCTTGGCGTTGACGGCGATTGTCCTGGACATGTCCAGGTCGGCGGGGCCGTGGACATAGACATGCACATTGCCGTCGAGATGAGCGAATACGGGCACCCGCGCCTCGTCCTGGACGCGCGCCACCAGACTCTTGCCGCCCCGCGGTACGAGAACGTCCAGGTTTCCGTCCAGCCCCGCCAGCATGGCGCCCACCGCGGCGCGGTCGCGCGTCGGCACGAGCTGGATCGCGGCCTCCGGAAGTCCCTCGGATCTCAGGCCTTGCGCCAGCGCGGCATGGATCGCCGCGGAGGAGCGGAAGCCGTCCGAGCCGCCGCGCAGCACCACGGCGTTGCCGGCCTTGAGGCACAGGCCCCCGGCATCGGCGGTGACGTTGGGGCGGCTCTCATAGATCACGCCGACCACGCCCAGCGGCACCCGCACCCGCTGGATTCCGAGGCCGTTGGGGCGGGTCCATTCCGCCATCACCGCGCCCACCGGATCGGCCAGCCCGGCAATCGCCTCCAGCCCCCCGGCCATGGCCGCGACCCGCGAACGATCCAGCGCCAGCCGGTCCACGGAGGCGGCCGTGAGGCCGTTTTTGCGTGCGTCCTCAAGGTCTTCGCCGTTGGCCGCGAGGATCTCGCCGGCCCGCGCCCGCACCGCCGCCGCCATGGCCCGCAGCGCCTTGTCCTTCGCCTGGGTGGGCGCCAGCGCCAGGGTCCGCGCCGCGGCGCGCGCATCGCGGCCGATGGCCGACATCAGCGCCGCCAGATCATCCGCAGACGCCGCGGACCTTCCCATCGTCGTGACGCTCATGGAACCACCTCGCGCAGCGCCCCGGGGCCGGAGCTGGCCCGCAAGCCATTACACCGGATCGCGGAAACGCTCCACCCGGCTCAGTCCGCCAGCACCAGATCGTCGCGATGCACCATCTCGTCGCGGCCGCGCCAGCCGAGGATCTGCTCGATCTCCCGGGTGCGGCGGCCGCAGATGGCGCGGGCGTCGTCGGCGTCGTAGGCCACCAGCCCGCGGGCGATGTCGCGCCCGTCCGGACCGCGCACCACCACGGCGTCGCCGCGGGAGAACGCGCCCTCGACCTCGCGCACCCCGGCCGGCAGCAGGCTCTTGCCGGTCCTGAGCGCCGTGACTGCGCCGGCATCCACCGCCAGCACGCCGCGCGGCACCAGCGCGCCCGCGATCCAGGTCTTGCGCGCGGTGACCGGATTGGCGCGTGTCAGGAACCAGGTGGCCGGGCCTCCCTGCTCGATGGCGCGGATCGGGCGCTCCACCCGGCCCGAGGCGATCACCAGATGGGCGCCGCCGCCGGTGGCGATCTTGGCAGCCTCGATCTTGGTCTTCATGCCGCCGCGCGACAGCTCGGAGCCGGCGTCCCCCGCCATGGCCTCGATCTCCGGCGTGATGCGCTCCACCACGTCGAGCCGCCGCGCGGACGGGTCCAGATGCGGCGGCGCGGTGTAGAGCCCGTCGATGTCCGACAGCAGCACCACGCAGTCGGCGCTGGCCATGGTGGCGACGCGCGCCGCCAGCCGGTCGTTGTCCCCGTAGCGGATCTCGGAGGTCGCCACCGTGTCGTTCTCGTTGATGACCGGCACCGCCTTCAGGTCCAGCAGGCGCGCGATGGTGGCCCGCGCGTTGAGATACCGCCGGCGCTCCTCGGTGTCGCCCAACGTCACGAGAACCTGGCCCGCCGTGACGCCGTGCCGGCCGAGCGCTTCCGCCCAGGCCCGCGCCAGCGCGATCTGGCCGACAGCGGCGGCGGCCTGGCTGTCCTCCAGCCTCAGCGCGCCCCTCGGCAGCCTGAGCACGGTGCGTCCGAGCGC
>JAEWEX010000113.1 GCA_023389135.1 Pseudomonadota bacterium
TGTCCGCCGTGAACAGCGTTGCGGTGGTCTCCTCGTAGAACCAGTTGGTGAGCAGCAGCCGCAGGCTGGTGCGCAGCACCTCGATGCGCATCCGCCCGACCTCGATGACGTCGCCGGGCATGAGTGATTTGACCCGCGCCTGGTCGGAGGCCGCATCCGCCGTCAGCCGCGCGGCGGCCGTCTCGAACCCCTCGAAGAAGTCCAGCGGGTTGAGTTCGCCGATGGCAAGCACCTCGCGGATGCCGAAGCCGCGCACGATGGCCGGCAGGTTGACGATGGCGTCCTGCTCCCACCGGCTGGCCAGGAAGCGCGGCCGCGCCGGCCCTTCGAGCAGGCGGCGAAGGCCGCTCATGACCTGCCCGGCATGGACCGCGAGCCCGCCATCCATGACCAGCGCCTCGCCGTCGCTCAGGAAGATATAGGCCTGGATCGGGAACCAGCCCGCCGCCCGCGGCGACGCCAGGCTGTAGGGGCTCGGCGTCTCCAGCACGCCGCCGACCGCGAACAGGCCGGGCGCGACCTCCAGCACGGAGCCCGGCACCGGGGCATCCGCCGGCCTGACGGCGGCGGCGGGTCGCGGGCGCTGCGCCATGGTCACAGCCCGGTCCCGCCCTGGATGCGGGTCATCATGCCCGACTTCACCAGCGGCAGCATGCCCTCGGTGATGTCCAGCACGCCGCCATGGGCGGTGGCGATGGCGCGCGGCTGCAACATGCTCAGCATCTCGTCGATGTCGGCGAAGCTGCGGCTCGCATCGGTGTGCTGCGTCCAGAACAGCGCGCGCTCGTTGAAGAACTGGATCATGTCCACATCCGGCAGCGGCTGCTCGCTTGCGAGCCGGTCGCACTGGCCTTCGTGATGGTAGTGGAGATAGGCGAAGGCGTCCGACACGAACAGGGTGCGCTCGGTGGTGTCGAACGCCCACAGCGTCTCCTTGAGGTCGCGCCAGATGGCCGGCAGGAACACGATGCGTCGGTCGCCGAGATCGACCGACTGGCCGGGCTCGACATTGCGCATCCGGTCCGCATGGGCGGGATAGTAGAGCTCGTAGTCGGTCAGCCGGCCGAGCGCCACCGCGCCGGGATACTTGTCGAGCCACTGCGCCAGCAGGCCCGCATGGGGCAGCTCCACATGGGTGCAGAACACGTAGTCCAGAGGCCGGCCGCCGAGGAAGCCCTCGACGTCGCGCTCGACCTCGCGCCAGTTGGACGGGTTGCCGGTGTCGACCAGCAGCGTCTTTTCCGAGCCGAGCACCAGATAGGTGCACAGATGGCTGTGGACGACCTTGCCGCGGTAGGAGATGTCCAGGCACCCCCCGGTCCACAGCAGGGTCGGGCTGAGCGCGCGTGGAAATGAGCCGGTCGCGGCGTGGAGGGGGGAAAGCGCCATGGCGACCGGCTCCTGCGGCCTATTCCGCCGGCAGCCCGATGGCCTTCAGCGCGGCCTTGCAGCACTCCATGTCCTGCGTGTAGTGCCCGCCGCTGATGCCGATGGCGCCGATCAGCTTGCCGTTTTCCTTGATCGGGTAGCCGCCGCCGAACGTCACCATGCGCGGGTAGCGGTTGAGGCCGTGAAGCAGCGGCTCGTCGTTCTTGAACCACTCGAACAGCGAGTCCGTGGTGCACTGGAAGCTCGCCGAGGTGAAGGCCTTGTCCTCGGCGATGGCCGCGGACGCCATCGGCGCGCCTTCCATCCGCACATAGGCCTTGAGCTGGGCGGAGTTGTCGTAGATCGCGACGCAGATGGCGAAGCCGATCTCCTTGGCCTTCTCGATGGCCGCCTCGGCGGCCTTGATCGCGGTCGCGGCGTCAATGGCGCGCAGTTCGACACTGGTCATGCGTATGGTTCCTCATGGCTCTAGAATGTGTGGGCAGGGCGTCAGGGCACCATCGCGCGGATGCGGCGCACGGCCGCCTGCGAGACGATCATCCCGTCGAGATGGATCTTCCGGACGCCCTCGACCTTCTCCACCGCCGGCAGGACGGCGGTGCCGATGGTCATGGCCTGGGCCGGGCAGCTCACGCAGGTGCCGCGGAAGGCGAGCGTGACGTCGCCCTCCTCGGTCACCTCGACGACCTCCACGTCGCCGGCATGGGCCTGGACGAAGTTCCGCACCCGGGAGAGCGCGGCATAGACGCGCTCGCGCAGGACATCGACCGGGACCGCGCCCGACGGCGCGGCCGGGACCTCGCGGTCCCAGACGCTGGCCGCGGCGGTCATGCCGTCTTCTTGAGCTTGGCGTCACCGTTCCGGGAGCTCTTCTTGGCGAGCTCCTTCTTTTTCTTCTCGACGTCGATGCCGAGCAGCCTGGCCTGGTTCTCGCCGAAGATCTTCTGCTTGATCTCGCGGGTGAGCGCCGGATAGCCGTAGCCTTCCTGCAGGTCCTCCGGCATCTCCATCTTGGCGAACAGCTCGATATAGGGCTGGAGGCTCGGCCACACGAAGGCCTCCGAGCCGTACATCAGCTTGTCAGGGCCGCAGAACAGCAGCGCCTGGCCCATCTGGTGCAGGCAGGCCCGGGGCTGGATCGGGAACATGTTGATCCAGGCCGACATCGACATCATCACGTTCTTGTGCCGCGAGGTGATGTTGATGGTCTCGGCCACGAACGGCTGGCCCAGATGGTGGATGATGAAGGTCAGCTCCGGGAAGTCGATCGCCGCCCGCTCGATGTCGCCGGGATGCTGGTGCTCGAGGAGCTGCGGCCCGAACGGCAGGCCCTTGTGGAACTGCACGCTGGTGACGCCGAGCTCCAGGCACTTTTCCCAAAGCGGATAGGCGACATGGCGGTCGTCGACGCGCCAGCAGTTGCCGCCCATCTGCGACTGGTAGAACTTGAAGCTCTTGGCGTTCCATTCCTTGGCCTGGCGGTCCATCTCGTCGAGCGCGCCGCGCGAGCCCTGGTAGATCGGATCGACGCCGCCGCAGAACACCACCTTGTCGGGATAGGCTGCGGCCAGCGAGTGGTTGGCCGCCGCCGGCGAGAAGCCCTGCTTGAACCAGCCGTAGAGCGGCACCGTCTGGGCGATCGCCATGTCGGTGTCGGCATCCTCGAACAGGATCTTGTGGGCTTCCTCGACGCTCATGTAGCTGTCGAAGGTCTCGCTGGCCTTGTACGGCCCGCCGGAGAAGAGCTTGCCCGCGCCCCAGATGAAGTTGACCATCTCGCGGCCGGCCTCGCCCGCGGCATTGCTCGGCCGGTTGTCGAACATGTGCACGACGTTGTCGAAGACGAAATATCCATCGTACATTTCTGCTCTTCCTCCATGGATTCATGTTGTAGCCGCAAGCAGATACGCGGCGGCTGGTTGTAGGGCGATGTTGGGCGGCGCCCCCCCGACCGTCAAACCCCGGGACGGCGCCTTCTCACTATTCGAAACTGCCCGCCCGGAGCCGTGCCCCCGCTACAGGAGCACGCGCGCCAGACCCGGAAACGCGATCACGATGGCAAGGCCCAGGAGCGATGCGATCACCAGCGGGATGACCGTGCGCACCATGTCCTCGAACCGGACCCCGACCACGCTTGCCGCCGCGAACAGGTCGAGCCCCAGGGGCGGCGTGATCAGGCCGATGGACACCGCGATGGTGATGACGATGCCCAGATGGACGGGATCGACCCCCAGCGCGATGGCGCCCGGCGCCAGCAGCGGGATCAGGATGAAATACATCGAGATGCCGTCCAGGATCGTGCCCGCGGCAAGGAAGATCAGCGCGATCAGGATGAGATAGGCGGTGGGTGACGGCGCGATGCCCGACATGGCGTCGGAGACCGAGAGCGCCCAGCCCGAGGTGGACACCAGCCACGCGAAGATCGAGGACGCGCCGAGCACCAGCATGATCACGCCGGTGGCGATCCCGGTCTGCACCAGAACGTGGTAGATGTCCGTCAGCGAGATGCTGCGATAGACGAACACGCCCACGGCAAGCGCATAGAACACCGCGATGGCCGCCGCCTCGGTGACCGTGGTGATGCCGAGATAGATGCCGCCGAGGATGACCACGGGCGACGCAAGCCCCAGCAACGCGCCGGGAAGCAGGCGCAGGATCGAGGCGGATGCGGGAACGCTCGCGTCCAGCGTCCGCTCCTCGTAGCGCAGGCCGGTGATCAGCGCCGCGCCGGTGTAGAGCGCCGCGAGCAGCAGGCCCGGCAGGATGCCCGCGATGAACAGGTCCGAGATCGCCACGTCGCCCGTGATCAGCGCATAGAGGATGTAGCCCCCCGACGGCGGCAGTACGAGCCCGAGCGTCCCGCCCGCCGCCGCCAGCGAGGCCGTGAAGGCGCGGGGATAGCCCTGCTTCTCCA
>JAEWEX010000371.1 GCA_023389135.1 Pseudomonadota bacterium
GCGCTGGGCAATCTCGCGCGCCCCCAGCGGTCCCCCGCTGTGCCCGCCGGCCGCCCCGGCAGCCTCGACAATCCCTCCGGCAACTTCGGCCGGCTGCTCTATGACGCCGAGGACCAGGCGCTCGCCGACGCCCGCCGCGAGCAGGAGCGGGCCGGGCAGCAGGCCGAGCGGGTGGCGGAGATGCGCCGTCGCGCCATCGAGCGCGTCAATGCCGCGCTCGACCAGGAGGTCCGGATGCTCGGCCTGTCCTCGGCCGAGCAGGAAGTGGCCAACAACCTCGCGCGCGCCGGCATCGACGCCGACCACGAGGCCGCCGGCGCCATCCGCGCCAAGACGCTGGAGCTGGTGGAGCAGCGGCAGGCGGTCGAGCAGCTTGCGGAGCGTACCGCCTTCTTCGGCGACCTAGCCCTTCAGGCTTTTGACCGCATGGCCATCGGCGGGGCCAAGGCCTCCGACGTGCTGTCGGGCCTCGCCCGCGACATTGCCCGCGCCGCGGCGCAGGCCGCCATACTCGGCCAGGGGCCGCTTGCCGGGCTGTTCGGCGCGGCCGGCGACGGCGGCGGTCCGGGCGGGCTGGTGGGCCTCGTCACCGGCGCGCTCGGGTTCGAGCATGGCGGCATCATGTCCGCCGAGGGCGGGCTGGCGCTGCAGCGCTATGCCAGGGGAGGGATTGCCTATGGCCCGCAGGTCGCGCTGTTCGGCGAGGGCCGCCGGCCGGAGGCCTATGTGCCGCTGCCGGACGGCCGCTCGATCCCGGTGACCATGCAGGGCGGCGGCGTGTCGACCGTCAACCTCTACTACCAGCCGACCATAAATGCCGGTGACGGCGTGACCCGGGAGGAGGTGCGGGCGGCGCTGGAGGAATCGCAGCGCCAGTTCGCGTCGGAGCTGCTGCCCATGATCCGCGACGCCCAGTCGCGCGGGCGCATCTGATCGCATGCCTGCTTCCTTCCCCACGGACCGCTTCGCCGGCGGACCGTTCACGCTGGCGCGCTACATCTCGGTCAACCAGACGCTTGGCGGCCAGCTGGACGCCGTGGAGCTGGCCGATCCTCGATGGACGTGCAGCTGGACCACGGCGCGGCTGTCGCCGGCGTTGGCCCGGCGCTGGGTGGCGTGGTGGGACGGGCTGCGCGGCGGGGTGGGGCGGACCTTCCATGGCTACGACCCGCAGCGGCCGACCCCGGCCGCCTATCCGGCCGGCTTCGTCGGGCTGGAGCGGCCGGCGGGCGGCGCCTTCGACGGGACAGCCTCGGTGACCTCGCTCGCGACGCCCTTCGCCATGAGCCTGGGCGCGCTGCCCGCGGGTTTTGCGCTCGCCGCCGGCGACATGGTGGGGCTGGCGGAGGGCGATCGCCGCGCCGTGTTCCGGATCATGGCCGATGCGGTGGCGGATGGCGCAGGTGCGGCCACGCTCGCGGTCGAGCCGCATGTCCCCTCCGGCTTCACCGCCGATGCGCTGGCCAACTTCCTGCGGCCGGTCGCGATCATGACGCCGGTGGCCGGCTCGTTCGCCTACCAGCCCGGACCCGGCTGGCGTCCGGTCAGCTTCGGCGGGATCGAGGTGGTGCCGTGAGCCTGCCTGCAGCGGTCCAAGACGCGGTGGACGCCGGCGCGGTGGTCGACCGCGGCATGGTGCTGTTCGACTTCCCGTCCGGCCTGTGGGGCTTCTGGACCGGGACGGGGCCGTTCACCTGGTCAGGCGTCACGTTCACCGGCGCCGGCCGGCTGATCGCGCTCGATCCGGTCGAGCAGGTGTCCGACCTGTCGGCCGTGCCGGTCACGCTCCGCCTGTCGTCGGTGCCCGACAGCGCCCTGACGCCGGACCTGCTGGCGACCATCGAGGCCGAACAGTACCACCAGCGCCCGGCGACGCTCTACACGGCCTATTTCGACCCGGAGACCCGCGCGCTGCTGGACGTGGTGCTGGAATATCGCGGCGAGGTCGACCGCATCGTCCACGAGCGCCGCGTCGGCGGCGAGGCCGTGCTGCGCGTGATGCTGGAAAGCCGGTCGCGCGATCATCCGCGCCGCGGCTGGCGAATGCGTTCCGACGCCGACCAGCGAGAGATCGACCCGGACGACGGCTTCTTCCGCTTCGTCAACTCGACCGCGGAGGAGCGCGTCCTGTTCGGCCGATCCGACCAGAAGGCGAAGCCGCGGAAGAAGCCATGGTGGCAGTTCTGGTGAGGCGCGAGGACTGGCCCGAGCGCCTGGCGGAGGCGCTCGACCGGCACGCGAGCGCTCCCGGCGCCTGGGGGCGCTCGGACTGCTACATGCTGGCGGCCGACTGCGTGCTGGCCATGACCGGCGTCGAGCCCTGGCCGCAGGTGCGCGGCCGCTACCGGTCGGCCTCCGGCGCGGCGCGGCAGCTGCGGCGCCACGGCTTCCGCTCGCTGGAGCAGGCGCTGGCGGCGGCCTTCCCGCGTGTGCCGGTGCTGCGCGCCAGGCGCGGCGATCTGGGGCTGGTATCGACGCCCGACGGCCCGGCCTGCGTCGTCGTCACCGGCGTGGAGGCCACGGGCAAGTCCATGGAGGGCATCCGGCGCGTGCCGGTCTCCGCGCTCCTGGCCGCGTTCCGGGTCGGCTGAGCCATGCCGTTCATCGCACCCATCGTCTCCGCGGTCGGCGGCATCGTCGCCTCGGCCAGCTCGTTCCTGGGCGCGCTGGGGCCCATCGGCAAGGCCGTGGTCGGGCTCGGTGCCAGTTTCGGCCTCTCGGCGGTGTCGTCGGCGCTGGCGCCGAAACCCAAGGCCGGCATGCCGCTCACCGGCATGGAGTTCGCCGAGCAGCTCGGCGGCGACATTCCGCGCCAGATCCCGGTCGGCGTCTGCCGGCTTGCCGGGCACCGGGTCTATTCCGGGACGTGGGGGGCCAAGAACGAGCGCTACGACCGGGTGCTGGTGCTGGGCGACTGGCTGCTCGACGGCATCGAGGCCGTCATCATCGACGGCGTGCGCAGGGCGGTGACCGTGGCGGAGGCGGACGGCGCACTGACGGTCTATGCGGTGGCCGACACGCCCGAGCTGGTGCTGCGGTTCTGGGACGGCGGCCAGGCCATGGCCGATCCCTACCTGGTCGCCAATGCCAACCCGGCCGGCCGCTGGACCGCCGACGATGTGGGCCATGGCGTCGCCTATGTGGTGGCGTGCTTCAGCTATGACGCCGAGGCGGGGCTCTACGAGGGCGGCTTCCCGGAGGTCGCGTTCATCACGCGCGGCGCCCGCCTCTATGACTGGCGCGCCGACGACACCGCGGGCGGGGAGGGCGCACAGCGCTGGGACGATCCCGGCAGCTGGGCGTTCTCCGACAACTCCGTCGTGGCGCTGTGGAACTTCCAGCGCGGCTTCCATCGCGGCGGGCGGCGGCTGCTGGGCATGGGCGTGCCCGCCTACGACCTGTCGCCGGCGCACTACACCGCGGCCGCCAATGCCTGCGACGAGGAGGTGGCGCTGCTGGAGGGTGGCACCGAGCCGCGCTACCGCTGCGCGCTGGTGCTGACCGACGACAAGGACGTGCCGTTCCGGGTGACGCTGGACGCGCTGCGCGCCACCTTCGCCGGCCACATCTACGACCACGGCGTCTATGTGGTGCAGGCCGGCGTCGCGCAGGCCACGGCCGCCACCATCACCGACGCCGACCTAGTGGTGGGCGAGCCAGTCACCTTCGCCGCCAGGCAGCGCGGTGCGGACCTGGTCAACGCCATCCACGGCCAGTTCCTCGATCCCGGGGCGCTGTGGCTGCCGGCGAGCTACACGCCGCAGGTGGACGGCGCAGCGCAGGACGAGGATGGCGGCGAGAAGGCCACGGGCCTCGACCTGCTGGCGGTGCCCGCACGCACCCAGGCGGAGCGGATCGCGCGCATCCGGCTGCGCGAGGCGCGCCTGCAGGCGGAGGCGACGATCACGCTGGGCAAGCGCCAGGCCGGCCTGCGGCCCGGCGACTGGATCGTGTGGACCTCGGCGACCTATGGCACCCGAACCTGGCGCATCGTGCGTCTGGTGCGGGACCGCGCCACGGCGCGCATGGTGCTTGACCTGCGCGAGATCGCCGCCTCGGTCTTCGGCTGGTCCAGCGCCGACGAGGGGCCGGCGCCGGCGCTGCCGGTGCCGATCCAGCCCGGCACGCGGATCTCCACGGCTCCGGGCTTCGCGGTCGCGGCAGTGGCGATCACGGGCGAGGGCGGGTCGGAGATTCCGTCGCTGCGCTTCACGTGGACGCCCATCGAGGACGCCACGGTGGACAGCGTGGTGATCGAATACCGGCGCTACGGCACCGAGGAGCGCACCGTCGTGGTGGACGACAGCCCCGGCGACGGGGTGCTGCTGGTGACCTCCGGCATCGTCAACGGCCGCGACTACGAGGCGCGCGCCACCATCCGCACCACGCCGGCTCGGCTCACCACCTGGACGGCCTGGATCGCGGTCACCACCACGGCGTCCATGTCGGCGACGCTGGCGGCCGAGATCCAGCGCCAGATCGAGCAGTATCTTCCCGCCGCCATGCGCGGCGTGCAGGAACGGCTGGAGCAACTGGGCGGTCTCCAGGCGGCGGCCGACGCCGGGGCCTACAACCAGCTGAGCGAGGTGCGGCGCATGCTGGGCGACGCGTCGGCCAGCCTGACGCAGCAGATCACGGTGGCGACCGGGAGCAGCTCAGCGCTGGCGCAGCAGGTGACGGAGCTGTCCGCCAGCCTCGGCGCGGTGTCGGCCGACCTCGACATGCGCTGGGTCGCGGTGGCGGCGCCGGACGGCGCGCTGGCCGCCTACGAGCTGCGGGCGCAGGCCGGCGGCTCCTATGCCGGCATGACCGTCATCGCGGAGAGCGGCGAGAAATCGGTGGTCGCATTCGACGCCGACCGCTTTCTGATCCGCATCCCCAGCGAGCTGGGCGGCGGCGTCCTGCCGGCGCTGTCGGTCTCCGAGGAGCCCGACAGCCCCGGCGACGCGCTGCTGGTGTTCAACGGCGCCATCGCGGCGGAGAGCCTGTCCGCCATCGCCGCCGACCTGGGCGAGATCGTCGCCGGCACCATGACGGGGCCGAGCGGGCGGCTGATCGTGGACCTCAACAACGAGCGCATTACCGTGGATGACGGCGAATGACGCGGCGCATCTGCATCGGCCGGCGCGACGACGGCGAGATCGGCCTGTGGGTGACCAGGCCCGGCATCGACGCCTTCGACCCGGACCCCGACGAGGACGGGAGCTTCATCATCGACAGCCGCTGGGGCGACCTGGAGCGGCTGGTGGAGGCGGCCTCCATCACCGGCGACTACAACTGGGGCGGCGGCTCGACCCGCGTCGGGCAGCAGATCCTGATCGGCCACGAGGACAGCCGGTGCTTCCCTGTCCTGATCGAGAACCCCGCCTCCGGCCAGATTAAGTACGACTGGTGGAACAAGAACTCCAGCGGCGCCGGGGGCTCGCCCGCCTACTACACGCCGGTGGGCATCCGCACGGGCCTCACCGCCGGCGGCCTGCCCTATGTCCAGCAGTTCGAGCGCTTCGGCCTGTTCCTCGGCGGCAGCGACGGCCGCTTCTTCTCCAACTGGCACTACTTCCTGCTGGACATCCCCGACACGGACAGCTGGCCGTGAAGCGCATCCTGATCGGCCGGCGGCCGGACGGGCAGGTCGGCATGTTCCTGTCGCGGCCGACCGAGGACGCGGAACGGGACGCGGTGGACGGCTTCCTGATCCGCCCCAGCGTGAAGAACGCGCAGGTGCTGCTGGCCGGCATCACCGGCTATGTCAGCGGCTCCGTCTACATTCCCTATGGCCCGTTCAACTTCACGCCCCTGGTCTACGCCAAATTCATGGAGGCCACGGGCGAGTCCTACACCAACCCGTTCTTCAACACCGGCGCCGACCAGGGCGAAGTCACCGTGGCGCGAAGCGCGAGCGGCATGTTGGTGACCGTGTTCAGCCCGGGCTACGTGCAGTACCTGGTGTTCCGGGCGGACATCCCGTGACGCGGCGCGTGCTGGTGCAGGGGCCCGACGTGCTGCGGGTCTCGCTGCCGGGCGTCGACGTGGTCAGCGGGAACCGCGGGGAGATGGCGTTCGACAGCGGCGCGCTGGCGCTGCGGGTGCTGCTCAGCGGCACGCTGGTGCATGCCAGCCCGTCGATCCCGGTCATCGAGACCATCCATTTCGGCCAGACCTTCGACAGCCCGCCGCTGGCCTTCATGTATGTGGGAGCGACGACCGCATTCACCTCGCCGCGCATGGCCAACCGCTCGGGCTACGGCACGGTCGGGCACATGGTCCGCGTCTGGCGCGACCGGGCGACCTTCTACGCCTATTCGATCCCGGACTTCTTCTCCACCGGGACCTTCAAGTTCATCATCTACAAGCCCTTCTCCTGAGGAGGACTGCCTTGCACATCGTATTCGACAGGAACGGGGCGGCGCTCTACTCGCTGACCTCGGCGCTGCCGGCCGGCTTCGTCCAGGCCAATGCCGCGCTCGGCCGCGTCGTCGCCGAGGTGGTGAGGGCGGAGGCCGGCCACCCGCCCGACCAGTATCTCATGGTGGCCGTGCGCAAGGAGGCCATGCCGACCGCGGCCGACCGCACCGCGATCCGGGGCGACGGCCGCGACGTCGCCACCATCGGGCCGATCCCGCCTGGCGCGGAGGTCCGGGTCGACGGGCGCGTGGTGCGCGGCGTCGCCGACGCCATGGAGTTCTGCTCCACTTTCCCCGGCACCTACCGGGTCGAGATTGCCCACCCGATGTTCCGCGCCTTCGCGGCCGACATCGTGGTGGAGGCGGCGGACGAGGGCACGCCCGTGGAGGACGCCGTCGCATTCCCGGAGGGCTTCGATGCCGATTGATCTCGCCAAGGACATGGGCCGGCTGCGCCAGCTCGCGCGCCAGCTCGCCGCGCGCCGCTTCGCCGACCTGGCGCTGGAGCGCAACGGCAGCCCGATGTTCGACCGCATGCGGGACCGCAAGCTCGTCGAGGCGCGCGCCGTGCTCGACGGCGCCGCGGCCGGCCCGCTGCTGGCGGCGGAGGCGGAGGCGCGCGGGGTCGATCCGCGCCAACTCGCCGGGCTGGTGGTGGAGAAGGCCGTCGAGGCCGGGCGCCGGGAGGCCCGCCTCGAGGTGGCCCGCGTGGCCACCAACGCGGCCATCGACGGCGCGCCGCTGCCGCGCGACCTCGACCGCGTGCTGCAGCGCATCGGGCTGGAGGTCTCCATCGAGCGCTTCGAGCGGGAGGGCGACGCCGCCTTCAGCCTGCTCCATCCCATGCAGCGCGGCCCGCAGGCGGGGGACGCGGCGTGAGCGTCGCCGATCTCGGCTACACCGGCGGCGCGGTGACCGTCGCCGGCGCTGCGGTGACCGGCACCGGCGTGCTGTTCAACGCCAATGTGCGGGCCGGCGACACCTTCGAGGCCGCCGGCGACCGCGTGACCGTCGCCGCGGTGGTATCGGCGACCGAGCTGACGCTGGTGCGCGCCTGGGGCGGCGGCACGGTCGAGGACGAGGCCGGCTACTTCATCCGCTTCGACAGCCCGCGCCGCGACACGGTGGAGCTTTCGCAGCAGGTGCGGGCGCTGATCCAGAGCCTCGCCGCCCAGGGCCAGTGGCTGACCACGGACGGCGCGCCTGGCGCCGGCCTGGGCAGCGATGGGCAATACGCCGTCGATCCGGAAACTCGCGAGATCTGGTTCAAGGAGGCCGGCATCTGGGTGGCCCGCGGCATCCTGACCGGGTTCAATTACATCTCCGGGCCCTATGATCCGGAGGCCGTCTACCGCACCGGCGACATGCTGACGCTCGGCGGCTCCACCTATCTGAGCCTGGTCGACGGCAATGTGGGGAACGACCCTGCCATTTCCGGCTCGGAATTCTGGGCCGTCGCCGCGGCCGCCGGCCAGCAATGGGACGCCCATGTGGATGTGCTGGCCGACCGCGACGCCTTCGACGGCGAGGCGGAAGGCTTCGCCGTGCTCGTCGCCGACAGCGGCGACGGGCGCGCCGCGGTCTACACCATCCGGGAGGAGGGCGACCCGCCCAACTGGAGCGATCCGGCCTATTACACCGGCCCCGTTGGGCCGGCCTGGGAGGGCGGGCTCGACGATCTCGACGATGTCGATCTGGGCGCCCCGGGGCATGGCGACGTGCTGCGCTATGATGGCGACGACACCGCATGGCGCAACGTGTCCCTGGCGGGCTGGGAGACGGTGGCGATCGTCGGCGGCGTCGCGGCGCTGGACGTGTCGGCCGGCGACAAGTTCGCGGTGACGGTCGACGGCCCCTGCGAGATCGCGATCGTCAACCCCGTGCCCGGCGCGCCCTTCGCGCTGCGGGTGCTGATGGCGGGCGCCCATGCCGTGACCCTCGGTCCCGGG
>JAEWEX010000458.1 GCA_023389135.1 Pseudomonadota bacterium
CGTCGTGCCCGGCGTGTCGATCACGCTCGCACTGATGGTCTGGACCTGGTTCGCCACCCGCTCCATGCCGCTGCTCGACGCGGTGGAGCGGCTTTCCCTCAGGCGCGTGGCAAGGGCGGTCGCCGACGGCATCCTGCCGCTGATGACGCCCGCCATCATCCTGTCGGGCATCCTGTTCGGCTTCATGACGCCGACCGAGGCCGGCGCCGTCGCCGCCATCTACGCGGCCGCCATCGGCCTGTTCGTCTACCGCACCGTCACCCTTAAGGATCTGTTTAACGGCATCAGCCAGGCCATGGTCGGAACCGCCGCCGTGATGGCGCTGCTGGCCATCGCCGCTGTCCTCGGCTGGATCATCACGCTCGAGGGCATCGCGCGCCAGGTCAGCGAGCTGCTGGGCGGGCAGGACGCCAGCTTCGTGGTCGTGGTGCTGGTGATCAACATCGTGCTTCTGATCGCCGGCATGTTCATGGACTTCACCGCGGCCATGCTGGTGTTCGTGCCGGTGCTCGCGCCCATCGCCATGGATGTGGGGCTGACCCCGGTGCAGTTCGGCGTGATGGTGGTGGTCAACCTGATGATCGGCGTGGTGACGCCGCCGGTGGGGTTCTGCCTGTTCGTCACCGCATCCATCGCGGGCGTGCCCGTGCGCGACGTCATCCGCGCCACCATTCCGTTCCTGATTCCGCTGCTGCTCGTGCTCGCCGCGGTTTCCACGATCCCGGCCATGACCATGTGGCTGGCGGGCTTCATCTGAACGACTAGAGGTTCCACGTGCTCGACAAGACGGCACCCGAAGAGTTTCGCATCCTGTCCCACGGGATGCTGGGCTACGGCTTCCCGGTCTCCTCGGTGGAGGAGGCCGTCCGGCGCGGCATCGACCTGATCGCGGTGGATGCCGGCAGCACCGATCCCGGACCCTACTATCTCGGCAGCGGCAAGCCGTTCGTTTCGAAGTCCATGGTGGTGCGCGACCTCGACCTGCTGCTGGACGCGCAGGCGAAGACCGGGGCTCCCATCATCATCGGATCGGCCGGCGGCGCGGGGACGAACCCGCAGGTGGACTTCGTGCTGGACGCGCTGGAGACCGCGCTCAAGGCCCGCGGCGAGACCAAGAAGGTCGCCGTCATCCGCAGCGAACTCGCAAAGGAAACGGTGGCGAAGGCGCTGTCCGAGAAGCGGATCGTCACCTTCGAGACCGAGCACGACCTGACCGACGCCGACATCGGGGCCGCCGAGCACATCGTCGCCCAGATCGGCCCCGAGCCGATCATGGCCGCGCTGGAGGCCGGGCCCGACATCGTGGTGTCCGGCCGCGCATGGGACGTCGCCAACGTCGCGGCGATGCCCATCAAGCTCGGCTATCCGCGCGGGCTTGCGCTGCACCTGGGCAAGATCCTGGAATGCGGCGGCCAGGCCGCGCTGCCGGTGGAGGGCTCCGACCTGCTCATGGGGCGCATCTCGCGCGACCGCTTCGTGGTGGAGAGCCCGCAGGGCCACAAGGCCTGCACGCTGGAATCGATCTCCGCCCACACGCTTTACGAGAAGACCAACCCGGTGAAGCTGCCCGGGCCCGGCGGCATGGTGGACCTGTCGAAGACATCGTTCGAGCAGATCGACCCGGTGCGGGTCGCGGTGCGCGGCAGCCAGTTCCAGAAGGCCGACACCTACACCGTCAAGCTCGAGGGCGCGCGCCGGGTCGGCTATCGCCACATCGCCATCGGCGGCATCCGCGACCCGCGCATGGTCGGCCAGATCGACACGATCCAGGCCGATCTCCGGGCCAGGCTGGAACAGAACCTCGAACCCGGCATCGGCCGCGACCAGTACACACTGACCTTCCGGCGCTATGGCCTCGACGGCGTGATGGGCCCGCTGGAGCCGGTCAAGACGCCGGCGCACGAGCTTGGCATCCTGATCGACGCGGTGGGCGAGACGCCGGCCATCGCCGAGACCGTCTGCGCCATGGCGCGCTCCCTCATCCTGCACTGGGGCTATGAGGGCCGCATCGCCACCGCCGGCAACGTCGCCTTCCCGTTCTCGCCCGCGGACATTCCCGCCGGCGAGGTCTACGAGTTCAACATCTACCACCTGATGGAGATCGACGATCCGGTGGCGATGTTCCCCTACGAGATGCAGGAGATCGGCTGATGCGCCTGGCCGAAATCGCCAAGGTGGTCCGCAGCAAGAATGCGGGTCCGTTCATCATGACCTTCGACGTGCTGTTCGACAGCGAGGAGACGCTGGAGCGCATCCGCTCCGGCGGGCGGCTCACCCGCGACAGCGTGGCCGCCGCCTACGGGGTGTCGCCCAATGCCGTCATGGACTTCGACTACTATCCGTTCGCGCGGGCGGTGAAGTTCTCTCTGCGGCGGCCGCATGCCTCCGGCTCCGCCGCCGACACCGACGTCTACGGCGCCCAGCAGCACGTCCCGCTGCTCGATCTCGATGTCGGCTGACTTCGCGCTCCCCGAGGTCGCGGAGGCGGACGCCTCCGGCGACATCGCCGCCCTGTACGAGACCATCCGGGCCGACACCGGATCGCGGCTGGTGAACTATGTCTGGCGGCACCTGGCCAGCATCGATGGCGCGGCGCCCTGGCTGTGGCAGGTGACCCGGGCCAATGACCACCGTCCTCTGGCGGCGCTCGTCGGCCGCACGGCGGACGCCGCCGCCGGCCCGCTGGCCGCAGAGACACGGCCCGTCGCACCCGTGGCCATGGACGCCGCCGCGCAAGACATCGTCGCGGTCTACAACGTCAACAATGTCGGCAACCTGTCACGGGTGTTCATGCTGCTGGAGGCGCTGCGGCGCCCGTCGGGCGAGGCCCGCTCCCGCAGCGCCGCACCCGCTGCGGGCCGGGCGAACGCACCGGCGGACGCCGCGTTGCCTCCCCTGCCCCGCTTCTCCGACCTGTCCCAGGCGGAGCTCGACGCCATCGCCGCCATCGCCGAGGCCGGGCCCGCCGCCGACAGCGGCATCGTGCCAAGCCTCTGGCGCCATCTGGCGGTGGAGCCGGGGCTGATCGAGCGGCTCAGGGCCCCGCTGGCGGCGGCCCTCGCCTCCCCGCACTTCGTTGCGGCGTTCGACGACCTTCGCGCCCGCGCCATGACGGCGGCGGCCGACATTCCGCTCACGCTGCCGCCGCCCGCCCGATTCGACCGGGCCGCGGCCACGCTGGGCCTTGCCCGCTTCTCCCGGCGCATCGCCGAACTCACCCTTGCCGGGCGTGTCCTCACCGAATGGACCCGCGCCCCGGCCGACCCGTCCTCAGCAGCCCAGGAATCCCGACCGTGACCATCACCTCGAAGGTTGAACGCCAGATCCGCCGGATCGAGCACCTGAACCCGCAGATCCGCGCGGTCATCACCCCCATGGCCGAGGAGGCGCGGGAAACCGCCCGCCGCCTCGACGCGCGCGCCCCGGACGGCCGCCCGGCGGGCGCTCTCGCCGGCCTCACCGTCTCGATCAAGGACAATGTGGACGTGGCCGGGGTTCGGTCCACCGCCGGTTCCAAGTTCTTCAACGACCGGATCGCCAATGCGGACGCCACCGTCACCACCCGGCTGCGGGAGGCGCAGGCGGCCCTGATCGCCAAGGTGAATCTCCATGAGTTCGCCTTCGGCGGCACGACCCAGAACCCGCATCACGGCTCCTGCCGCAACCCGTGGAACCCGGACCACATTCCCGGCGGCTCCTCGGGTGGCTCCGGCGCCAGCGTCGCGGCGGGCATGTGCGATGTTTCGCTCGGCACGGATACCGGCGGCTCGATCCGCATCCCCGCGGCGCTGAACGGCCTCGTGGGCGTCCGCCCCACGGTCGGCCGCGTCTCCAACGCCGGCTCGCTGTCGGTCAGCGGCATGTTCGACACGATCAGCCCGCTCGCCCATACGGTGGCGGACGCTGCCGCCGTGTTCGAGGCCATTGCCGGATATGACCCGGAGGACGAGTTCAGCATCGACACCGGCGTCGAAAGCTGGATCTCGCGCCGTGCGCTGGGCGTGGAGGGGCTGGTCATCGGCGTGCCGCGCAACTTCTTCTTCGAGGGCATCGACGCCGAGGTCGACCAGGCGGTCCGCGCCGCCATCGCCACGCTGAAGGACCTTGGCATGCGGGTGGTCGAGATCGACATCCCGGGCGTCGAGGCGGTCCACAAGCAGATGACCGACGTGCTGCTGTGCGATGCGGCCTCGTTCCACCGGGAACGGCTGGAGAACCATCCCGGCGACTTCGGCAAGGACGTCTACGAGCGCATGATGATCGGCTACCGCACCAGCGGCATCGACCATGCCGCCGGCATCCGCGCGCAGCAGCACTGGCGCCGCCAGATCGAACTGCTGCTGGAGGAGGTCGACCTGATCGTGACGCCGACGGTGGGCTTCGGCGCGCCGCGGGTCGCGGACGCCCAGGTGATGATCGAAGCGACGCGCGGCCTCACCCGGCTGACCTTCCCCTGGTCGTTCGCCCAGGTTCCGGCCTTCAGCATTCCCTGCGGGTTCACCGCGGCCGGCATGCCCATCGGCATGCAGATCGTCGGACGCCATTTCGACGAGGCTCTTCTCTTTACCGTCGGCGATGCCTACCAGGGGGCGACCGACCATCACCTCAAGCGTCCGGCCCTGTGGGCCGAGGCCGGCACGGGTACCGGATGACCGAGACGACCGAGAACGCCTCGCCGCTGCGCCTGTCGCGCCGCCCCTCCCTCGCCCGGGCGGCGGCGGACCGGCTGCGGGAGGCGATCCTGGAGGGTGCGCTGGTCCGGGGCCAGCATCTGGTCGAGATCGAGACGGCCCGCGACCTCGGCATCAGTCGCGGGCCGCTGCGCGAGGCCTTCAAGATGCTGTCGGCGGAGGGTCTGCTGGAGATCCGCGAGGATCGCGGCGTCTTCGTGCCCGACTACGCGCCCGAGGAGATCGAGCAGATGATCGTGGCGCGCGCCACCATGGAGGGCATGGCCGCGCGCCTGTTCGTGCTGCGGGCGGGCCCCAAGGACCGCGCGCGGGTGGACATGCTGATCGGCGAGATGGCGCGGACCTCCGTGGCGGGCAGTTCCCGGGAATGGCGCGAACTGGACTGGATGTTCCACGAGACGGTCATGACCGGCTCGCGCAACCGCTTCATCATGCGGGCATGGAGCAATCTCGGCACGCTCCTGCGCGTCTACATGATGCAGCTCAACCCGCTCTACGACCTGGAACGGCCGCGGGTGCTGGAGACCCACAGGGCGCTGGCGGCGAGCGTGCTGGGCGGCGACCCCGACGCGGCGGAGGGCCTGTTCCGCTGGACCATCCTGCGCTCGGGCTTCTTCGTGCTGGGCAAATCCGTCCCCGCCGACCTTGCCGACAACGAGCCCCGAGACTGACCGGAGGACCGACATGATCGACACCCTTCCCACGGCCGTCACGGTCACGGACATCACGCTGCGCGACGGGCTCCAGAGCCTGCCGGCCGTCTATGCAACGTCCGACAAGCGCGCGATCTACGATGCGATCCTCGGCGCCGGCTTCACCTCCATAGAGGTGACCTCCTTCATGCGGCCCGACCGCGTGCCGCAGCTTGCGGACGCGGCGGACCTGCTGGCCTCCATCGAGCGCCGCGACGGCGTCGAGCTGCGCGCGCTGGTCGCCAACCCCAAGGGCGTGGAGCGGGCGGCGGCGGCCGGCGTCG
>JAEWEX010000104.1 GCA_023389135.1 Pseudomonadota bacterium
GGCCTGTCGGGCAGCTTCGCGGCCGTGCTCATCGGCCATCTCGTGTTCGTGTTTCCCTACGTGTTCCTGGCGCTGGGCGATCCGTGGCGCGCCTTCGACACGCGCCACCTGGTGCTGGCGCGCACGCTCGGCCGCACGCCGACCGGCGCGCTCGCAGCGGTGCGGCTGCCGATGATGCTGCGTCCGCTCACCGCTGCTCTGGCGCTGGGCTTCGCGGTGTCCGTCGCTCAGTACCTGCCGACGCTGCTGCTGGGCGCCGGCCGGGTGCCGACCATAACCACGGAGGCCGTGGCGCTGAGCTCGGGCTGGAACCTGCGGCTGATCGGCGTCTACGGGCTGGTGCAGGCGGCGCTGCCGGCGCTCGGCTTTGCGCTGGCGCTGGCGGTGCCGGCGATCGCCCACCGCAACCGCCGCGGCCTCGCATCGGGGCGCACCGCATGAGCGCGGGCCTCGTCCTCGACGACGTGTCGATCCGCCTCGGCGGCCGGGAGCTGCTGCGCCTGACGGCTGCGGTCGGCCCCAGCGAGGTGCTGACCGTGACCGGCCCGTCGGGATCGGGCAAGTCCACCCTGCTCGCCCTGATCGCCGGCGTGCTGCCTGCGGCATTCTCCGCCTCGGGTCGCGTGACGCTCGGCGGCGCCGTGCTGGACGGCCTGCCGCCCGAGCGGCGCCATGTTGGGCTGATGTTCCAGGACGACCTGCTGTTCCCGCACCTCTCGGTGGGCCGCAACCTGATGTTCGCCATCCCGCCCGGCGACCGGGCGACGCGGCGCGCCGCCGCCGAGGCGGCGCTGGACGAGGTCGAGCTTTCCGGCACGTTCGACCGCGACCCGGCAACGCTGTCCGGCGGCCAGCGGCAGCGTGTCGCGCTGATGCGGGTGATGCTGGCGCAGCCGCGGGCGCTGCTGCTGGACGAGCCGTTCTCGCGGCTCGACCGGGCGCTCAGGGCCGCCACCCGCGACGCGGTGTTCACGGCGGCCCGGGCGCGGGGCCTGCCGGTCCTGCTGGTGACCCACGACCCGGAGGACGCGCAGGCGGCCGGCGGCGCGGCGGTCTCCCTCGGCTGACTTCAGCGCTTGGTGGAGATCGCCTGCGCGCGCCCCTGCTCCTGCGGCGGCGGCGCGGGCACATGGGCCTGCGGCGCGTCCTCCATGGGCTGCGACGTGAAGCCGGCAATGGGTCCGACCTCCAGGGCGTCGCGCTCGATCTCCACGGCGCTGGTGGCATAGGCGGTGGTCAGTTCCGCCAGCGAGCGCAGCGCGTGCATGTGGATGCGCTCGTAGCCGTGGCTGGCGTCGATGCCGAAGGTGATGAGCGCCGTGCGCACGTCGTGGCCGGCCTCGATTGCCGAGGCGCTGTCGGAGCGGTAGTGGCGGAACACGTCGCGCTGGAAGCGGATGTCATGCTCGCGGCACAGCCGGATCAGCTTGCGGGTGAGGTGGTAGTCGAACGGACCGGCCTGGTCGGCCATGGCGATGGTGACGCCGAACTCGGCGCTGGCCTGGCCCGGGGCGGTGGTGCCGTTGTCGATGGTGACCATGGCCGCCACGTCCTTGGTCAGCACCGCGGACGCGCCGACGCCGACCTCCTCGGCGATGGTGAACAGGAAGAAGGTGTCCACCGGCAATTCGGCGCGCTCCTCGGTCAGCGCCTTGAGGGTGGCGAGCATCACCGCCACGCCTGCCTTGTCGTCCAGGTGGCGCGAGACGATGAACCCGTTGTCGAGGAACTCCGGCACCGGATCGACCGCGACGATGTCGCCGATGGCGAAGCCGAGCTTGGCGAGGTCGGCCTCGTTGCGGACCACGGCGTCGACGCGGATCTCCACCTGGTCCCAGTTGACCGGCTGCGTGTCGACATCGTCGCCATAGGTGTGACCCGACGCCTTCAGCGGCAGGATGGTGCCGCGCCAGGCGCCGGCCTCGGTGAAGATCGTCACCCGCCCGCCCTCGGCGAAGCGCGAGGACCAGTTGCCGATGGGCACCACGGCCAGCCGTCCGTTCTCCTTCAGCGCCCGCACCTGGCAGCCCAGCGTGTCCACATGGGCGATGATGGCGCGCGCAGGCTGCTCGGCCGCGCCCGCGATCCGCGCCCGGATGGCGCCGCGCCGGGTCAGCTCGTAGTCGACGCCGAGCCGGCCAAGCTCCTCCACCACCATGCGGACGATGCTGTCCGTATAGCCCGTGGGGCTCGGCGTATTGAGCAGCCGCTCGAGGATGCGGGCGAGGTAGTCGGTGTCGACGGCGAGGCGGGGCATCTGGCGGGTCTCAGCATGAAGTCGGTGGGGCAGTCCTCCCGCTCCCCGCGAGCGGGGAGAGGGTCGGGGTTAGGGGGAGAGTGATGGCGCGCTCAGGGAAGATGATCCTCGAGCGCCGGCCCCTCACCCTGCCCTCTCCCCGCAGGCGGGGAGCGGGTTTCAGTCTCCCTCTACACCGCCGCGGCGCGGCGGACGGCCGCCGGGACCGACTGCGGGAACAGCAGGTCCACGAAGCGCTCGGCCGTGGGCTGCGGCTCGTGGTTGGCGAGACCCGGACGCTCGTTCGCCTCGATGAAGGCGTAGTCGCCCTGCCGGGTGTCGGGCACCATCAGGTCGATGCCCACCACGGGGATGTTGATGGCCCGGGCGGCCCTGACACCGGCCTCCACCAGAGCTGGATGGACGGTGTCGGTGACGTCGTGGATGGTGCCGCCGGTGTGCAGGTTCGCCGTCCGCCGGACCGGCAGCTCGACGCCCTCGTCCAGCACCGATTCGAGATCGAGGCCGTGTCCGGCGACGCAGCGCTTGGTCTCGCCGTCGAGCGGGATGCGGCTCTCGCCGCCGGTGGCGGCGGCGCGCCGCCTGCTCTGCCGCTCGATGAGCTGGCGGATGGTGGAGCGGCCGTCGCCGATCACGCGCGCCGGCCGGCGCACGGCGGCCGCCACCAGCTTGAATCCGATGATCACGAGCCGCAGATCCTCGCCGGTGACGCACTGCTCCACGATCACGCGGTCGGAGATCTTCTCCGCCCGTTCGATGGCGGTCTCGATGGCGGCCAGCGTGTCGAGGCCCACGGCGACGCCGCGGCCCTGCTCGCCGCGGGCGGGCTTCACCACCACCGCGCCGTGGCGGCCCAGAAATTCCTTCAGCGCATCCGCGCCGGCGGCGGCGTCGATCTGCTCGGGCACCGTGACGCCGGCGCGCTCGACCACGCGGCGGGTGACCGCCTTGTCGTCACAGATCGACATGGCGACGGCCGTGGTGAGCTCGGTCAGCGATTCGCGGCACATGATCGAGCGGCCGCCCTGCTCCAGCCGGAAGAAGCCGCCCTCGGCGTCCGTGATCTCGACGCCGATGCCGCGGCGCCTGGCCTCGTCGACGATGATGCGCGCATAGGGGTTGAGCTTGTCCTCCGGCGGCTCTCCCACGAACAGCCGCTCGTTGATGGGATTCTTGCGCTTGATGGAGAAGTAGGGAACGCGCACGAAGCCGAGCTTGTCGTAGAGCGCGATGGCCTGCTCATTATCGTGCAGCACGGAGAGGTCCATGTAGGCTGCGCCGCGCGCGGCGAACATCTCGGCGAGCTGGCGCACCAGCGCCTCGCCGAGCCCGGGCTGGGGTGCCTGCGGATCGACCGCGAGGCACCACAGCGAAGAGCCCTTTTCCCGGTCGCCGAAGGCGCGCACATGATCGACGCCGGTGACGGTGGCGACCACCGCGCCGGACGCCGGATCCTCCGCCACCAGATGGATCAACGCGCCGCCGCGGGCGGCCTGGAAGAAGTCCGGCCTTACAGGCACCATGTGGCGGGCCGCATAGATGCGGTTGATCTCGTCGGCGTCGGCGGCCGAGGCGACGCGCCTTATGGCGAAGCCGCGCCGCGTCTTGCGGGACGCCCGGTAGCTGGCCAGGTCGAGCCGGTAGGTGTGCGACGGATCGAGGAACAGCTCCTGGGGCGCCGCGGCCAGCGCCACGTGAGGGTCGCGCACATAGACCGCGATGTCGCGCCTGTCGGGCTGCTCGTCGCGCATGATATCGGCAAGCCGCTTGGGGTCCTCGAAGGTGCTGGCGAAGACCAGCCTGCCCCAGCCGCAGTCGAGCACGGCGTCGGCGGTCTCGCCGCCGGCGCCCGTCTCGTGCGTCAGCGGCGGCTTCAGCCCGTGCTCGCGCAGACGGCGGAAGCGGTGCGCGAAGGCGCCGCCGCGCCGCTTGCCGGAGGTGGGATCGTTGGATGCCATGGAAGCGCGCTCTCCGAGGGGTCGGGCCTTGGGGTCGGGGCCGTATCAGATGCCGTGGTTCTGCAGCCAGAGCTCGAGCAGCGCGACCTGCCACAGCTCCGAGCCCCTGAGCGGGGTGATGTGGGCGGAGGGGTCGGCGAACAGGGTGTCGAGATAGTCCTGGCGGAACAGGCCGCGCGAGCGCGCCCGCTCATTGGTCAGGGCGTCGCGCGCCATGTCGAGATAGGGGCCCTGGATGTATTTCAGGGCCGGCACCGGGAAGTAGCCCTTCGGCCGGTCGATCACCTGGTGCGGGATCACCTTGCGGGCGACCTCCTTGAGGATGCCCTTGCCGCCATGGGCGAGCTTCAGCGCCGGCGGCATCCGGGCCGCCAGTTCCACGAGCTCATGGTCCAGGAACGGCACCCGCGCCTCCAGGCCCCACGCCATGGTCATGTTGTCGACCCGCTTCACGGGATCGTCCGCCAGCATGATCTGGCTGTCGAGCCGCAGCGCCTTGTCCACCGCATCGGTTGCGCCCGGGCCGGCCATATGGGCCTCGACGAAGGCGCGGGCATGGTCGTCGCCGGCGAGGTGCGGCGCCACGTGGCTGCCGAAGCGGGCATGGTCGCGGTCGAAGAAGACGCGCGCGTAGTCGCCGACCGGATCGTTGGACGAGGCCAGCGGCGGATACCAGTGATAGCCGGCAAACACCTCGTCGGCGCCCTGGCCGGACTGGACCACCTTGACGTGCTTCGCCACCTCCTTCGACAACAGGTAGAACCCGACATTGTCATAGGAGACCATGGGCTCCGACATGGCGCCAATGGTGCCCGGCAGCGCTTCCATGAGGTTGGAGGAAGGCACGAAGATCTTGTGGTGATCGGTGGCGTAATGCTTCGCCACGATGTCGGAGTAGACGAACTCGTCGCCCTTCTCGCCATTGGCCTCCTCGAAGCCGATGGAGAAGGTCTTGAGATCCTTCTGGCCGGCGTCGGCCAAGAGCCCCACCACCAGACTGGAATCCAGCCCCCCCGACAGCAGCACGCCGACGGGAACGTCGGCGACCATGCGCCGGTCCACAGCGGTCCGCAGCGCCGCCATCAGCCGGTCCTGCCATTCGGCCTCGGGCCGCCCGACATCCTCGGAGGTGCGCTCGTAGGACAAGGTCCAGTAGGTATGGTCGCGGTGGGAGCCGTCGGCCTCGATGACACGGACCGTGGCGGGCGGCAGCTTGCGCACGCCCTTCAGGATCGTGTGCGGCGGCGGCACCACCGCGTGGAACGTCATGTAGAACTGGAATGCGACCGGATCGATGCCGGTGTCGACGTCGCCGGCGCTGAGCAGCGCCGGCAGCGACGAGGCGAAGCGCAGCCTGCCATTGCCCTCGGCGATGTAGAGCGGCTTGATGCCGAGGCGGTCGCGGCCGAGCGCCAGGCGTCCGGTGTCGCGCTCGTAGGCGGCGAAGGCGAACATGCCATGGAAACGCTTCGGCGCATCGGGGCCCCAGGCGTGCCACGCTTTCAGCACCACCTCGGTGTCGCCGTCGGAGAAGAAGCGGTAGCCGAGACCCTCGAGCTCCGCCTTCAGCTCCTTGTAATTGTAGATGCAGCCGTTGAACACCAGCGAGACGCCGAGTTCGGCGTCCACCATGGGCTGCTCCGCGCGGTCCGACAGGTCGATGATCCTGAGGCGGCGGTGGCCCAGTGCCGCGCGGCCCCGGCCCAGCATGCCCTCCGCGTCCGGCCCGCGCGGCGCCATGGTCCGCGCCATCCGCGAGATCGCGTCGAGCGACGCGGGCGCGCCGTCGAAAGTCACTTCACCACACAGTCCGCACACAGGTGCCTCTTTTCTCCAAACGTTGCTTTGATGACGAACCTTTACAAGACGAATGATTTGATGTCAAATCATTCAGATTCGTATCCGCGTGAGGAGCCCCATGAGTGCGCCTGGCCGCCAGTTGCTGACGTCGATCCGTCGGATCATCCACGCCGTTGACAGCCATTCCAAGCGGTTGGAACGCGCGGTGGGCCTGACGGTTCCACAGCTCGTCGTGCTGGAGGCGGTGCGCGACCTGGGAGAGGTGACCTCGAGCCGCGTATCCACCGCGGTGAGCCTGTCGCCGGCCACCGTGACGCCGATCCTGGACAAGCTGGAGGCGCGCGGCCTCGTGGAGCGCTACCGGTCGACGGTGGACCGTCGCGTGGTGCATGCCCGCCTGACCGAGGCCGGCGAGCGGGCGCTGGCCGCAGCACCGTTCCTGGATGCGGGCTTCACCGCACGCATCGAGGCGCTGCCAGCCGCCGAGCAGGCGGCGCTGGTGAAGGCGCTCGACACCATCGTCGGCCTGATGGACGAGCGGATCCGCCCGCCGGAGCCGGGCCCGGTCAGCGCGGCGTCAGCGTCCGCCTGACTGCGTCCGCCCAGCCGGACCGCTTGTTGGCGCGGGTCTCCTCGTCCATGGCGGGCGCGAAACGGCGGTCGAGCCGCCAGCCGCGCGAGAAGGCGTCCGGCGGCGGGCAAACGCCGGCCGAAAGGCCCGCCAGATAGGCCGCGCCCAGCGCGGTGGTCTCCAGAACCTTGGGCCGGTCCACCGGCAGGCCCAGGATGTCGGCCAGGAACTGCAGCGTCCAGTCGCTGGCGACCATGCCGCCGTCGACGCGCAGCACCGCACCCTCGCCGGCGTCGCCCGGCCAGTCGCGACGCATGGCATCCAGCAGATCGTGGGTCTGGTAGCCCACGCTCTCCAGCGCGGCCCGGGCGATCTCGGCCCTGGTGGTGCCGCGCGTAAGGCCGTACAGCGCGCCGCGCGCGTCGGGATCCCACCACGGCGCGCCGAGCCCGACGAAGGCCGGCACCAGATAGACCGGCTGCGCGGGATCGGCGGCCTCGGCGAGCCCTTGCGTCTCCGCGGCCTGGCCGATGATGCCGAGCC
>JAEWEX010000223.1 GCA_023389135.1 Pseudomonadota bacterium
CCGTCCACCGGCGCGATGCCGCTGGCGAAGTTCTCCACCGCGCCCGTGAGGTCCAGCGCGAGCCGGCGCTCCGCCGGGTTGCCGGAGATCGCGGTGTCGAGGCTGAGCACGCCGCGCAGCGGGCGCCCCGCGACATCGGCGAAGCGTGACAGCTCCGGGGCGCGCAGGCGCAGGCGGCCGTCCACGTCGGCAGGGCCGGCGCGTCCGACGAAATCCGCCGAGACGGTCTGGCTTTCCAGCCGCAGCACACGGTAGTCGCCGGCGCCGTCGGTGGCGGTGTCGCCGCGGACCTGGAGGACGAAGCGCTCGCCCACGGCGCGCGCCAGGGCGTCGTCGGCCAGCGCCACGCCGTCGGCCTCGGCGTCGGCCGTGAGCGCGATGCGGCTGCCTTCCAGCGTCAGGGGTCCGTCCGGGACCGCGCGGAAGGTGGCGTCGAGGCGCGCCAGCGTGCCCTGCGGCACCGTCACGTCGGCGGCGGCCAGCGTCGCCGGAATTGTGGGCTGGTCGGCCGGCCCGGTGATGCGGCCGTCGAATGCCAGGCGGCCGATCTCCGCCACGCCGGCGCGGGTGCCGGCGCCGTCATTGGCGACCGCCGAGGCCCGGATGCCGAGGTCCAGGTCGCCGCCGGCGACACGGCCGCCGGTGACGTCGAGCCTCGCCGTCTCCGAGACGATGGACAGGCCCGGCGTGGTGATGGCGCCGTCGTCGGCGAACAGCACCTGGCCGTCGAGTTCCGTGGTGCCGGCGAACACCGGCGCCACGAGGCCCGGCAGCAGCCCCTCGATTTGGGCGGCGAGGTCCAGCGAGAAGCGCCGGCCCGCGGCCTCGCGGCCGACCGTGGCGCGGCCGCTGGCGCCGATGGTCCGGCCGGCGGTGAAATCCAGGTCTCCGGCCCAGCGGTCGAGCGGGCCGGAGCCCTTCACGGCGAGTTCGACCGGCGGCAGGCCGGGGAGACTGGCTGCGCGGGCGAGGAGGCCGCCCTGCGGCTCGCTGAGCGTCACCTCGAGGTCCAGGACCTCGGTCTCGGGCACCAGCCCGAGCCGGACCGCGAAGGAACCCTCCGCATCGAGCCGGCGCGCATCGAAGCTGAGCTCCAGGCCTTCCGACGGATCGCCGAGCCGCCCGGCGCCCTCGGCGGCGAGCCGCGCCTCGGCCCCCAGCACCGGCGCGCCGAGAACCAGTTCCTGCAGCACGAAGCGCTCCACGACCAGTTCCAGCGGCACCTCGGGCACCAGGGGCGCGTCGGAGACGGGCCCGTCCACCGGCAGCGGCGCGCGGAGATACTCCAGGCGGCCGACCTCCAGCTCGTTGACCTGCAAGCGCCGGCTCAGCAGCGCCAGCCTGCTCCAGACGATGCGGGCCCGGTCGAGCCGGAGCCACACACCCTCGCTGTCGGTGATGGTGATGCCGTTGATGGTGGCGTCGGAGGACAGCGCGCCGTCGATGGACCCGATGGTGACCGTCGTGGTCGGGGTCGACAGCAGCCGGGAGATGAAGCCCGCCAGAACGCCCTGCTCGTTGTTCTGCGCCATCACGCGCTCGCCCGCCGTGATGGCGGCGGCGAGCACCAGGGCCAGGATGAGCGGCGCTGCCATGCGGGACAGGAGCGGGCGCGCGCGCATCAGAACGCCTGCCCGAAGCCGACATAGAGCGCGAAGGAACTGTCACGCCGCCGGCGGTTGAGCGGGAACGCGACGTCGAGCCTGATCGGCCCGATGCCGGTGTAGTAGCGCAGGCCCACGCCTGCTGCGAAGCGGATGTCCTCGTCGAAATCCGGGAACTCCGACGAGAATGCCGTGCCGGCGTCGATGAACGGGACCACGCCGATGGTGTCGGTGACCTTGATGCGCGCCTCCAGCGAGCCCTCGACCATGCTGCGGCCGCCGATGGCGTCGTCGGTGCCGGGAAGCAGCGGGCTGAGGCTCCGGTAGGTGTAGCCGCGCACCGATCCGCCGCCGCCGGCGAAGAAGCGGCGGTTGGCCGGGATCTCGTCCGTCTCCGCGCCCACGATGGAGCCGAAGCCGATCCGGCCGGCCAGCACGTAGCGCTTGCGGCGGTCCAGCGCATAATAGGTCGAGAGCTGGGCCTTGGCCTGCACGAAGCCGTCGGAAGGCCCGACCAGGTCCAGATAGGGCGTCAGCGAGGCCGTGGCGCGGATGCCCTCGGTCGGGTCGAGCAGGTTGTCGGTGGAATCGTAGGTCAGCGACAGCGGCACGCCCACCAGCAGGTAGTCCAGCGTGCCCAGCACGTCGCGCGACTGGCCGCGCTCGGCCTCGACGCCCGCCTGCACCGAGAAGCGCTCGGTGAAGCGATGCCGGATCGCGACCCGGCCCGAGGCGAAGCGGCTGGTGTAGTCCTCGGTGACCTCGCGGGCGATGGTGCCGTCGATGAGCAGGTCGTTGCGGGTGCCGTAGAGGGCGGGCTTCAGGAAGCTCGCGCCGAGCTTGCCGGCGATGCCGTCCAGGTCGAAGTCGCCGAAGCCGCTGTCGCGCAGCGTCGGATAGCCGATCTCGGCGTCGAACCGGATGCGTTCGGCGCCGCCGAACAGGTTGCGGTGGGCCCAGTAGGTCCGTAGCGCCGGGCCGTCGGTGGTGGAGTAGCGCGCCGCAAATCCGAACAGGCGCGGCGGACGCTCGCTGACCTCGACATCCAGCGGCAGGTTGCCCTGCGCGTCCAGCGCCTCGGCCTCGCGGATGCGGACGGAGCTCAGCGCCTCGATGCGCTGCACCGACTTGCGTGTGTCGTCGAGGCGCCGCGGAGAATAGGGCTCGCCGGGCTCCAGATAGATGAAGGAGGACACCACGCGGGGGTCGACATTCTCGGTGCCGCTGACGGTGACCTGGCCGAAGCCGGCGGCGGGGCCCGGAGAGACCTCGTAGACCACGTCCATCACCCGGTCGTCGTGATAGACGGTGGGGCGGATCGAGGTGACGTCGGCGAAGGGCCGCGCGCGGCCGCGCCAGTGGTCGACCATGCGGGCCTGCGCGGCCCGCAGATCCGACGCCCGCCCGGGCTCGCCCGGCTCCAGGCCGATGATCCAGGAGGGCAGCTCCTCCTCGCCATAGGGCGCGCCGGAGGCCGCGTCGAGCACCGCCACCGACCGCAGGCGGTAGACCTCGCCGGTCTC
>JAEWEX010000482.1 GCA_023389135.1 Pseudomonadota bacterium
GTGGAGGCCTGAACCACCGCCGCGCCGGCCGGCGCTGCCGCCTCAATGATGGCGGCCGTGCCGGCGAGCCGGCGGGCGAGCCCCTCCGCCAGCATCTCGGCGAGGCAGGCATAGCCCTGGTCGTTCATGTGGAACGCGTCGGCGGCCAGCATCGGCCGGCGCGCCGCCTCGGGCAGCCCGCCCCAGTGGCGCATGGCGTCGAAGCGGCGCACCACCGGCACCCCCGCCTTGCCGGCCAGCGTCGAGATGTGGCGCACGAAGCCGGAATAGCCCTCGTCGCCCTCGATCCGCGGGAACAGCTGCGGGTCCACCAGCACCACGTCGGTGCCGCGGGCGTCCAGCCAGGCGAGGCCGTCGGCCACCAGCGCGTCGAACGCCTCGCGGCCGACCCCGCGCAGGGCGTCGTTGGTGCCGAGCTGCCAGATCACGAGATCCGGATCTCGGCGCTCGACCTCCTCGCGCATGCGCTGCACGGTGGTGGAGGCGACCTCGCCGCCGCGGCCGGCATTCACCACGTCGATCCTGGCGCCGGGCAGCCGCTCGTCGAGTTCGACGTCGAGCCGGACGGGATAGCTGCGGTCCGGGGCGGTCGCTCCCACGCCCTCGGTGGAGGACGAGCCGATGGCGAGGATCGTGACGGTCCGCCCGGAGGCGAACCGCTCCATGGTGCGGCCGAGATCGCCGTTCAGCGCCACCATGGCGTCGGGCAGCGCGCAGCTGGGGCTGAAGTCCGCGGCGGCGGGCGTTGCGGCGAGCAGCGCCGCGGCGAGGCCGGCGGCCATGCGCCGGCGCGACGGGAAGACGGCCATGTGACCCCACACTCCGGTCCTGGAAGACAAGCGCTGCGCGGGAGCTTCTGCCGTTTCCTCGCGCTGCACAACGCCGCTAGCACGGGCCGCGGCCGCCGTCACGCCGGGATGCGACCGGATGCGACCGGATCGCGGCCATGTGTTGCGCCGTCGCGTCACAGCCCGGGAGAAGGTAGCGCGGCCGGCGCCCGCGCGAAACGTGTCGGCATATCCATCGGGCGTGCTTCGAGACGGCCCTGCGGGCCTCCTCGGCATAAGGGCCAGCGCGCCCTGCAGCTGCGCTTGAGAAGCAATCCGCCGATTTCCCTGATGCCGAGGAGGCCTGCGCCACGCGCAAGCCGTCTCGAAGCACGCACGGCCGGCGACGCGCCCCTCAGTGCCGGAAGTGGCGCACGCCGGTCATCACCATGGCGAGGCCCGCCTCGTCTGCGGCGGCGATCACCTCGGCGTCGCGCATGGAGCCGCCGGGCTGGATCACCGCGGTCGCGCCGGCCTCCGCCGCCACCAGCAGCCCGTCGGCGAACGGGAAGAACGCGTCCGACGCCACCACGGAGCCGCGGGTCTTGGGCTCGGCGGCGCCGGCCGCATCCGCGGCGTCCTGCGCCTTGCGGGCGGCGATGCGGGCGGCGTCGACCCGGCTCATCTGGCCGGCCCCGATGCCCACCGTGGCGCGGTCCTTGGCGTAGACGATGGTGTTGGACTTGACGTGCTTGGCGACCCGGAACGCGAAGCGCAGGTCGTCGAGCTCGGCCGCCGTCGGCGCGCGCCGGGTCACCACCTTCAGATCGAGGTCGTCGGCGCTGGCGGCGTCGCGGCCCTGCACCAGCAGCCCGCCGGCCACCGACTTGACCGTCAGGCCGGCCGCGCGCGGGTCGGGCATGCCGCCGGTGAGCAGCAGCCTCAGGTTCTTCTTGGCGGCGACGATGGCGATGGCCTCCTCGCTCGCCTCCGGCGCGATGATCACCTCGGTGAAGATCCGGACGATCTCGCTGGCGGCCGCGGCGTCCAGCGGACGGTTCAGCGCCACGATGCCGCCGAAGGCCGAGACCGGGTCGCAGGCCAGCGCCCGGGCATAGGCCTCCGCCAGGCTCGCCCCCTCCGCGACCCCGCAGGGATTGGCGTGCTTGACGATGACGCAGGCGGCGGTGCGGGCGGGATCGAACTCCGCCGCCAGCTCGAAGGCGGCGTCGGTGTCGTTGATGTTGTTGTAGGACAGCTCCTTGCCCTGGAGCTGGCGGGCGGTGGCGACGCCCGCGCGCGGCACCGGCGAGGCGTAGAACGCGGCCTGCTGGTGCGGGTTCTCGCCATAGCGCAGCGGCTGCATCAGCCGGCCGCCGAAGGCGCGGAAGGCCGGCGCAGCCTCGCCCAGGTGATCGGCGAACCAGCCCGAGATCGCCGCGTCATAGGCGGCGGTGCGCGCGAAAGCCTTGGCGGCGAGGCGCCGCCGCAGCTCCGGCGAGGTCGCCCCGCCATGGCCGTCCATGGCCTCCAGCACGCGGGCGTAGTCGTCGGGCTCCACCACCACGGTCACGTCGGCATGGTTCTTGGCCGCCGCGCGGATCATGGCCGGCCCGCCGATGTCGATGTTCTCCACCATGTCGTCATAGGACGCGCCGCGCCGCAGCGTCTCCTCGAACGGGTAGAGGTTGACCACCAGCAGGTCGATGGCGGCGATGCCGTGCGCCGCCATGGCGGCGGCATGGGCCGCGTCGTCGCGCACCGCCAGCAGGCCGCCATGGACCATGGGGTGCAGCGT
>JAEWEX010000258.1 GCA_023389135.1 Pseudomonadota bacterium
CCGCGCAGCATGGGCGTCGCCAGCGCACGCTCCGACAGGGCGCCGCATTCCGGGCAGCCCAGGGGCCGGGCGCCGTCCTTCATGGAACGGATGGCGGTGAACGGGCCGCAGGCGGGGCACTCGAAGGTGTAGATCGGCATGGTTCAGACACGCGCCGGGGTGCGGCCGAGCCGGCGGCGGAACTCGCGGATCACGGCGCTGTTGTCGAAGTCGCCCTCGCCTGCCGCCATGGCGCCTTCCAGAACCTCGGCGAGGCGGGCGCCGAGCGCCAGCTCGCCGCCGGCCGCCGCCGCCTCGTCCATCATGATGCGCACGTCCTTGAGATGCTGGGAGATCTTGCCCTGGGCGGCGACGTCGCCGGCGACCATCTTGTCGCCCTTCACGTCCATGACCTGCGACCAGGCCGCCGACGCGCGGGCGACGTCCAGGGTCGCGGCCGGATCGAGCCCGATGGCCTCCGCGAAGGCGAGGCCTTCGGCAAGCGCTGCGCGGTTGAGGCCGAGCATGAGATTGATGACCAGCTTGGCGCGGGTGCCGTTTCCGGCCGGGCCGAGGTCTCGGCGGGCGGGATAGATCGCCTCCAGCACCGTCGCCACCGCGGCCACGGCCTCCGGCCTGCCGGAGACGAGGCCGAGCCCGTCGCCGCGTGCAGCCTGCACGCTGGAGCCGGAAACGGGAGCGTCGACCAGCGACCAGCCGCGCGCCTCGATCCGCTCCGCCAGCGCGGCGATGCGGCCCGGCTCGCAGGTCGCGGTGCAGATGGCGATGCGGTGGACGCCGTCGCGGGGAGCCGATGCGATCAGGCCGCCGTCCCCCTCCAGCACCGCCTCCACCTGGGCGGTGTTCATCACGCACAGCACGACGGAGCGGCAGGCGGCCAGGTCGAGAAGGGCATCGACCGGCCGCCCGCCCATGCCGGCCAGGGCCTTGCGGCGCGCGGGGTCGAGATCGAACCCGACGACGCGCAGCCCCGCGCCCAGCATGCGCCCGGCGAGCGCCGTTCCCATCAGGCCGATACCGACCAGTCCGACGGGACCGCTCACCGGACTGCCTCCCCGTTCAGAGGACGGGCCACGTACCCGGCGGGGTGACGCCGGTGCGCACCAGAAGCTTCTCGCTCAGCTCGAGGCATTTCTCGATGATCTCGTCTTCGTTCACGGTGAGGACCTTGCGGTCGTCCATCACCAGCCGGCCGTTGATGTAGACCGTCTCCACCGAGCGGCCGTCAGCGGAATAGACCAGGTTCTGGACCTCGCTGTAGTTGGGTACCCATTCCGGGCGCCACATGTCGAGGATGATCACGTCGGCGCGCTTGCCGGCCTCCAGCGAGCCGATCTCCTTGTCCATGCCGAGCGCCTTCGCGCCGTTGATGGTGGCCATCTCGATGGCCTGCTCGGCATAGAAGATGCCGGGGTCGTTGCGGTAGTCCTTGGGCAGCACGGCGGCCAGATACATGGTGCGCACCATGTCGGCGAAGTTGGAGCAGTCGGAGGCGTCCGCGCCGATGCCGACATTGACGCCGTGCTGCACCATCTCCGGGAACCGGCCCTTGGAGGACAGCTCGTAGTTGAGCTTCAGCGCGGTGGACGGACAGTGGATGACGTTGGCCTGCTTCTCGGCCAGCATCCGGATCTCGCGGTCGGTGACGTGGACCATGTGCACCAGCGACACGTTGCGGTCCAGAACGCCGAGCCGGTACAGATGCTCGATGGGGCGGTAGCCGGTGCGGGTGCGGGTCGCCGTGACCTCCTCGGCCACCGCCGACATGTGCATGTTGAAGATGGTGCCGTGGTCGTCGGCCATCTTCTTGGATTCCTTGAGGAGACGGTCGCTGCAGCGGCCCTGGCCGACCACGTCGACACAGGCCTTCAGCAGGCCGCCATTGTAGCCGTCCTTGTACTTCTTCAGGAACGTCTCGTTCTCCTTGAGGCAGGTGTCGGTGTCCTCCATCAGCATGGAGTGGCCGAGGATCTCCTGGTCGAAGGAGCGGCGGCCCATGAGACCGCGCATGCCGATGCGGCTGACGCCCTCGATGGCCGCCGCGGGATTGTAGGAGCCGGCCTCCAGGAACGTCGTGGTGCCGGACTTCAGCGTCTCCAGCAGGATGATGAGGCCGCCATAGATCTCGTCCTCGGCGGTCAGCTGTGTCGCGACCTTGCCGTGCACGAAATTGGACCACAGCACGCCGCCCAGATCCTCGGGCGCGAGGCCGCGATGCATGGTGTGGTAGAAATGCAGGTGCGAGTTGACGAGACCCGGCATGATCAGCTTGTGCTTGCAGTCGCGGATCTCGGCGGCGTCGTAGTCGCGCTCGATGTCCGCGCGCTTGCCCACCGCCACGATGTCCGAGCCGCGCATGGCAACGGCGCCGTCGCGGATGATGCGGCGCTCGCCATCGATCGTCATGACGGTGCCGCCGGACAGCAAGACGTCGACTTTTTCCTTCATGGCAATCTCCTGATGTTGAGCCTTTGCCGCCGCAACTCTTGGCGTTTCTTGATGTTGCGACCGCGCGTGACGGTTCCACGGCGCCTATCGACAATCAAATACTATCGCCATATCGCATTCATGCCGAAACGGCATTGCGGCAATCACTCGAGCGAGAGGGCGCGGGGCAGCCACAGCGTCAGGCCCGGGACGAAGGTGACCAGCAGCAGCATGACGATCAGCGCCGGCGCCAGCGGCGCCATGCCCCTGATGAAGTCGCGTACGCCCGAGCCCGCGATCTGGTTGGCGATGAACATGCACATGCCGAATGGCGGGGTGACGAGGCCGATGTTGAGGTTCAGCACCAGCATCACGCCGAAATGCACCGGATCGACGCCGAGGCTGCGCACCAGCGGCATCAGCATCGGCACGATCAGGAAGAACACCGCCCAGGTCTCCATGAAGCAGCCGAAGACCAGCAGCACGACATTGATGGCCAGCAGCACCAGGATCTGGTTGTCGTGGATGGGATCGAACAGCTCCAGCACCAGCGCGCCGACGTCGCTGCGCGCCAGATACCAGCCATAGGCGGCCGACACCGAGATGATCAGGAACAGCGCCGAGGCCGACAGTGCCGTGGAGGCGAGCGCCCCGCCGATCTGACGGAACCCCAGCGTCCGGTACACGAAGGCGCCGAGCAGCAGCGCGTAGACGCAGCCGGCCGCCGCCGCCTCCGTGGGCGTGAAGAAGCCGCCGAACATGCCGCCGAGGATCACGACCGGCGTCAGCAGCACCGGCAGCGCCGTGACGAAGGAGGCGCGGATCGCGGCCAGGCCGACGGCGGGCATGCCGCCGATGCCGGCATAGCGGGCGTAGAGGTAGTTGGCGACGAGCAGCATGGCGCCGATCATCAGCCCCGGGATCAGCCCGGCGAGGAACAGCTGGCCGATGGAGACGCCGAACAGAGAGCCGTAGACGATGAACGGGATGCTGGGCGGGATGATGGGACCGACGATGCTGGATGCGCCGGTGATCGCGGCGGCGTAGCCGGGGGTGTAGCCCGAGCGCGTCATGGTCGGGATCAGCACCGAGCCGCACATCGCCGCATCGGCCAGCGCCGAGCCCGACATGCCGCCATTGACCATGCTGGCGGTGACGTTGACGGCGCCGAGGCCGCCCCGATAGCGGCCCACCACCTTGTTCAGGAAGTCGATCATCTTCTGGGTGAGCTGCGCCTCGTTCATGAGCGCGCCCATGAGCAGGAACAGCGGCACTGCGAGCATGGCGTAGGAATCGACGCCGGCGACCATGCGCTGCGCCGCCACCAGGATCGGAAGCCCCGACAGGAACAGCCCCAGCAGCGCCGCGATCAGGATCGAGAACGCGACCGGCATGCCCAGGAACATCAGCCCGAACAGCACGATCAGGGTCAGCCAGACGTCATCCATGATCGGGACCTTGCGTTCGGTTCGGGTGTCGGACGTCGAGGCGCGCTTCAGCCGGTGGCGCGGCGCGCCTGGCCCACCAGGCGCACGATGTTGGCGACGCTGAAGACGAACATCAGCGCGCCGCCGGCCGGAACCGCCGCCATGAGCCAGCCCATGCTGACGCCGAGACTGACCGCGCGCATGTTGGAGGAGACCCGGGCGAGGTCGGCGCCGTACTTGACGAGGCAGGCGGCGGCGAGCGCAACGATGACTTCGAGCAGGATCAGCCAGGCGGTGGCCCATAAGCCGTCGGATTTCGGCCTCAGGACGTCGGCGAGGATGTGGCTTCGGGTGCGGACCGCCACGCCGGCGCCGAGGAAGACGAGCCAGATGTAGGTGTAGCGCGCCGCCTCCTCGGCCCAGCCCACCGCCGAGGTGCCGAGATAGCGGCCGACCATCTGCAACAGCAGGAACGACACCACCATCAGCAGCAGCCCGCCGAGGACGAAGCTCTCGACCGGATGGAGCGTCGGCCCGCCGGCGCCGAGCGGGGCATCGCCGGCCTTGCGCAGCGCCTCCGCCACCGCGGAGTCGAGCACCGGGGCATCGCCGGTCGCGGGGCCCGGTCCCGTGGCCGTGGCAGGCTCGGCCGGTCGCGTCA
>JAEWEX010000270.1 GCA_023389135.1 Pseudomonadota bacterium
GGGACTGGCTGGTGCTCGGGATGGCCATCGGCGGCTATGCGGTCGCGGGCCTCGGCGCGGCGGCGGTCTACCAGCTTGCGGTGGTGCGCCGGCTCTGGCTGCTCAAATGGCGGACGCTTAGCCTTGCCGGCCTCGATCAGCTCGAATCGGTGCGCGCCCGCGGGGAGGCGTCGTCCGCCTTCGGCGAGGGGCTCGCCGACGCGCTCGACGCAGGCGGCATCTGAGATGAGCGAGCCCGCCGGTCCCGCGATCTACTTCGACGGCCACACGGCCGCCCGCCGCGCGGTGACGCTGCGCTGCGGTCCTCAACTGGAAATTCTCGACGCCGACGGCCGTCTCGTCAGGAACTGGCGCTGGGATCGCGTGCACCGCGTCCGTGGCAGCCGCGCCGTGATGCGCCTTAGTTTCGACGATGGCCCCTCGTTGTCGCGGATCGAGGTGCGAGACCCGCTGCTGGCCGAGGCGATCCGCAGCCATGCGCCTGATCTCGATGCGCGCGGCGCCGGCGACGCGAGCGACACGCGCCGATTGGTGGCGCTGGTGGGCGCCGCGGCCGTGTCCCTGGCCGTCATCGGTGTGTTCGGCATCCCCGCGGTCGCCGACCGCCTGGCGCCGGTCCTGCCATGGTCGTGGGACGAGCGCATCGGCGCGGCCATCGATCCCCAGGTGCGCCAGATGCTGGTGCGCCGCACGGTGGACGATCCCGTCTGCGGTGCCGGACCCGGGGAGGCCGCCGGCAGGGCGGCGCTGGAGGAGATGACGGCCAGGCTTGCCGCCGCCGCCGAACTTCCCGTCGACCTCAAGGTCGCGGTCCTGCGCGCCGACACGCCCAATGCGGTGGCGCTGCCGGGCGGCTACATCTACCTGCTGGACGGGCTGATCCGCAGGGCAGGGGGCCCCGACGAGGTCGCCGGCGTCATGGCGCATGAGATCGGGCACGTCGCCGCGCGCGACGGCACCCGAAAGCTGCTCCAGACAGCGGGCATGTCGTTCCTGTTCGGCGTGGTGCTCGGCGACTTCGCGGGCGGCGGCGCCATCGTCGTCGGCACGCGGGCCTTGACCGAGAGCGCCTATTCGCGCGAGGCGGAAAGCAGGGCGGACGCCTTCGCGGTCGGGATCATGAACCGGCTCGGCGGCGATCCCGGCGGCCTGGGCCGGCTGCTCGCGCGCATATCGAAGAGTGACAAGGAGAATTCCCGCGTGCTGGACTTCCTGTCGTCGCATCCGCTGACGCCTGATCGCATCCGCGCCATCGAGGCCGCCCGGCGGCCGGGTTCGGTCCGCCCCATCCTCGACGACGCCGCCTGGCAGGCGCTGCGGACCATTTGCGGGAGCCCGTCATGATCCGCTACGACGAACCGCTCTCGCGGGCCGCCGTCTGGTCGCGGCGCCTGGCGCTGTTCGCGCTCCCCGTCACCGCCATGGGCATCGTGTTCGCGCGCTTCGGCGATGGCGACGAGATCAAGGTGCTGTCCGGCGTGATGGCCGGGCTGTTCCTGGCTGCGCTCGCCGTGGTGCTGGCCGTCGGCGCCTTCGTCGTGATCTGGGTGCGCGGCGACCGCGGCGGCCGGCATGCCAGCATGGGCTTCCTGCTGGGATTGATGCTGCTTGCCTATCCCGCATTCGTCATGGTGCGCGGCATCGGACTGCCGCCCCTTACCGACATCACCACCGACGTCGCCAACCCGCCGCGCATGACGGTGGCTCTGATCGAGCGGAAGTCGTACGAGAACGAGGTGGAATATCCCGGCGAACGCTACGCCATCCGCCAGCTCTCCTCCTATCCCGACATCACCCCCATCCTGCTCGACCTGCCCATCGCGGACGTGCATGCGCTGACGCTCGATGTCATGCGCCAGCGTGGCTGGCGGATCGCCAGCGGGGCGGACCTGCTTCCGTCCAACGAGATGCAGGTGGAGGCGGTGGCGACCACTCCGCTGATGGGGTTCAAGGACGACGTTGTCGTACGCCTCCAGTCGCAGCAGCGCGGCACCCGGGTCGACATCCGCTCGTCCTCGCGGCTCGGCGACCGGGACTTCGGCGCCAACGCCGACCGCGTGCGCGCGCTTCTGGCCGAACTGAGGCAGGCCGGCCGCTGACGCCTCAGGCCGGCGCGAACACGCCGTCGATCCGCGAGGGGCCATCTGTCGCCACCAGCCCGCGTTCAACCAGATCCTCCAGATGGGCGAGGACCGACAGCGCCGCCGCTCTCGTCAGCGAGGGGTCAAGCCCCTGATAGGTGGCGGCCACGATATCGGCGATGCATTGGTCGCCTGCCTCCAGCCGGCCCATGATCGAGGCCTCCCTGTGGAGCCGGTGCGCCTTCAGCGCCCGAACGAAGCGGGCGGGATTTTCGAGCGCCGGACCGTGGCCCGGCAGATAGCGCGCGTCTGCGCGTCCGAGCAGCCGGTCGAGCGAGGCCATGTAGTCGGCCATGGCGCCGTCCGGCGGCGCGACGATGGATGTGGACCACGCCATCACGTGGTCTCCGGAGAACAGGCTCTCCTCCTGAGCGAGCGCGAATGCGAGGTGGTTGGCGGTATGGCCGGGTGTCGCCACGGCCTCCAGCGTCCAGCCTGGCCCCCCGACGGCCTCGCCGTCGCGCAGTTCCACGTCCGGCCGGTAGAGACGGTCGCCCGCGGCATCCAGCGGGTTGGCCTCGCCGGCATGCAGCGGCCGGGCCAGCCGGTGCGGTCCGCAGCCCGCCACGACGGCGCCGGTCGCAGCCGCCAGGCCCGGCAGCGCGCCGGTGTGGTCGCCATGGGTGTGGGTGACGAGGATGTGGCTCACCGTCTCCCCGCGCACAGCGTCCAGAAGCGCCGCCACATGCGCCGCATCGGCGGGGCCTGGATCGACGATGGCGACCCGGCCGCGGCCGACCAGATAGCTCATGGTCCCGGTGAACGTGAACGGGCTCGGGTTCCGAGCGGCGACGCGGCGCACCAGCGGCGACAGCTGGACCGCCTCGCCATAGCGGGCGTCGAGGGTGCGGTCGAAGGCCGGCGGTTCGGTCATGGCGCGCAGGTCACGGGACGAGTGAAGGCCCGTTCTCCTACCACGGAATCCGCCGCCCTCAACGGCAGGAGCCCGCCGCTGGGCGGGCTCCGCATTCAGAGGGAAACGCCGGAGATCAGCGCTGCTGCTCCTGCCGCCGCTTCTCCTCCTGGCGCCGCTCTTCATCGGTCTTGCCGTGGGCAGGGTTCTGCTGGCCCGGCTGGCGCTGCTGCTGGCCCGGGGGCTGCTGGCGCTGCTGCTGGCTGTCCTGCTGCGGGTTCTTGTTGCGGTCCTGCTCGTCGGTGTTCTTGTAGCCACCCTGCTGATTGCCGGTCATCTGACGTCTCCTCGAGTGACGCTCCTCAGTCCCGCCTACCGAACTGCGGGCCGGAACCGAAGTTCCTGCCGCACGCGGAAAATCGTCAGAGACCCAGCGCCCGGTGATCGATGGCGTCGTCGCTGTCCGGAACCGCAAGCTCGTCGCCCGGCAGCATGAGGGCGGCGTCCTCGTCGACGCCGCCTCGCCGCTCCCGCAGGAAGCGATGGAGGGCGACGCAATGGCGCACTGTGTCGACCGGAACATCCAGGCGCTCCGCGATCTGGCGGGCCGTCAGCCCGGCCGGCGTAGCGGCGACCGTTCCCACGATCGAGGCATAGAGTGCATTGCTTGGCACGTGGATATCGAGAGTTGTCATGGTTGCGTCCTCCCTGACGCGTCAGGGCGCCGCCTGCTTGTTCTCGCAAGGCGTTCTGGCGGCGACTACGCTTTCAACAGACCCTGATCCTGCGCCCCTCTGTCCCCTCCGTCGTTTAAATTTGCTGGGCCCAGATGGCTTTTTTTAGTCGAGGACGGCTCTCGTGATCGCGTAGCCGATCGTGGCTGCTGTCGCGGTCAGCACCGTGCCCCACACGATGTCCACCGCCGCCACCGACACCGGAAAGCCCTTCAGCGTCGCGAGGTTGGTCATGTCATAGGTGGCGTAGCAGAAGAAGCCGAACAGCCCGCCATAGACCAGCGCCGTCCGCCACGAGCCGGCCGCCAGCGCCGGGGCTACCGCGAAGATCACGATCCCGACCACGTAGACCGCATAGAACCCCACCGCCGCCGGCATGTTGAACGGCTGCAGCAGCAGCGGACCGAGCCGGGAGCGGTAGAACTCGCGCGCCACCAGGCCGAGCCACAGGAAATCCAGCGGAAAGAATGCGGCAGCAGTTGCCAGGTAGGCGGTGACATGGGCTTTCATGGGGTCCTCGATGCACACCGGGCAGTCGGTGCCGGAAAACGGGTGGCGGCGCGGTTGCGCCCAGCTTACAGAACGTGCCGCCTCCCGGGTTGGATCATGACATCGCCATCGCCGCCGACCATTTCCGCCATGGGCGCAGCCGAATGGGCGCTGCTGCTGCTGTTGTCCGTGCTCTGGGGCGGCACGTTCTTCTTCGTCGAGATCGCGTTGGCGGACCTGCCGCCGCTGACGCTGGTGGCGGCACGGGTCACGCTCGCCGCCGCCGTGCTGTGGGCCGTGGCGGCGTTGCGGGGCGCCGCGCTGCCGCGCGACGCGCACTTCTGGGTCGCCGTCGCCATCATGGGTGCGTTCAACAACATCGGCCCGTTCACGCTGATCTTCTGGGCGCAGGAGACCATTTCGGGCGGCCTCGCCGCGATTCTCAACGCCACAACCCCGCTGTGGACCGTGATCGTCGCCCATGTCGCCACGAGAGACGAGCGCGCCTCGGCGGCGAAGCTCGCGGGCGTCGCCATCGGCCTGGCCGGCGTTGCGGTGGTGGTGGGGCCGGCGGAACCGGCGGGCCTCGGCCGGGAGGCGGTGGCGGCGCTGGCCGTTGTCGCCGCAACGCTGCTCTATGCATTCACCGGCGTGTTCGGCCGGCGCTTCTCGGGCCGCGATCCCGTCGTGGTGTCGGCCGGCCAGCTATCCATGTCGACGCTGATGGCGGTCCCGCTCGCGATCGCGCTGGACAGGCCCTGGCTCCTCGGGGCGCCGTCACTTGCCACGATTGCGGCAACCGTTGCCCTCGCGCTGCTGTCCACCGCGCTGGCCTATGTGATCTTCTTCCGTCTGCTGGCGCGGGCGGGCGCGACCAACCTGCTGCTCGTCACCTTTCTGATTCCCGTGACCGCGATCCTGCTGGGCGCCGTCTTCCTCGGCGAGCGGCTGGAGCCGCGCCATTTCGTGGGCATGGCGCTGATCGGAGCCGGTCTGGCCGCTATCGATGGACGGCTGCTGCGTGTCCACGCATTTCGACGGCCCGAAACGCCCGGCACCTGAGGCCATGCGCCATTCCGCGCCGTGCCCTGGTCCAACCCGCGCTTGCCCCGGCGAGGGCGCGGCGTCACTGTCGCGCCGGAACGCAACTCGCGAAAGACATGCTCCATGACCCCGGAACGGCTCGCCCTCATCTCCTTTTTCGCCCAGCTCAAGACCGAGACCCGCGCAGCCATCGTCGAGGCGGGGCAGCTGAGGGACCATGCGCCCGGCGACCCCATCCTTGCCCGCAACGAGGAGCCCCAG
>JAEWEX010000341.1 GCA_023389135.1 Pseudomonadota bacterium
GGAGCGACCTGCGCTACCCGGGCCGCAACAGCCGCGCCGCCAGCGGCGGCAGCGACGCCCGCCGGCTCGGCCGCGAATTCATGCAGATCTTCCGCTGATCCGCATCCACCAACCCAGCCCAGAAGGAGAACGACCATGACCCGCAAGACCGACACAGCGACCACCGACGCCCCCGACCTCGGCCGCCGGCGCCTGCTGGTGAAGCTCGGCCTCGCCGCCGGCGCCGCCTATGCCGCGCCGGTGCTTCTCAACCTCAGCCAGGCGCGCGCATCCTCCGGCGCGAGCTGGTCGGGCCCGAGCGGCAGCGGCGGTCGCGGCCGTCGTCGCCGCCGCCGCATCTACGGCAGCTCGTGAACCGGCTAGACTGCGACGCAACTCTCCCGGGCGCCGCCGCGCCCGGGATTTCCCATGGGACCGGCATGTCCGCACGCGACCCAGTGCTCCTCGCCTTCGACGGCATCGCGCGCCCGGTCGCGCTGGTCGGGTGCGGCCATCTGCTGCCGATCCTGCGCGCGGCGCTGCCGAGCTGGCCGTTCGCGCAGGTCGCGGAGGCCGGGACCGAGCCGGTCATCACCCTCGTCCGCCGCGGCGGACGCCATGTGATCCGCAATCCGTGGATGGACGAGGCGATCCTCGAGACCTCCGACGTTGCCGCCGTGTGCAGCCTGATCGTCGATCTGGTGAAGGCGTTCGTGGAGGACAATCGCGACCTGATGTGCCTGCATGGCGGGGCGGCGCTGATCGGGGACAAGCTGCTGGTGCTGCCCTCCACCTATCGCGCCGGCAAGAGCACGCTGCTGGCCCAGCTCGCGGCCGACGGCGTGCCGGTGTTCGCCGACGACGTGCTGCCCATCGGCGGGCCGTCCGATCACGGCCGCGCGCTCGGCATCGCGCCGAGGCTGCGGCTGCCGCTGCCCGGCGGCGCGGGGCCGCGCCTTCGGGCATTCGTCGACCGCCATGCCGGCCCGGGCGACGGCTACTACCTCTATCTCGACCCGCCGGCGGACCTGCTGCCGGCCTATGGCGCGACCGCCCCCATCGGCGCGGTGGTGATGCTGGACCGGGAGGACGACGCCCCAGCCGAGCTGTTCGCCGCGCCGAGGGCCGCGGCGCTCAGGGCGCTGATCGGCCGCAATTTCGGCATCGGCCCCGGCGCCGGCGACATCCTGGACCGGCTGGCGGCGGTCACGGACGGCGTGCCCTGCCTGACGCTCCGGTATGGCGACCTCGCGGATGCCTCGCAGCTGCTGCGCGAGACGTTCGGCGGCGGCGCCACGGCAGTCGGTGGCGCCGCGGCCCGGGTTCCGCACGAACTGGCCGCCGCGACCGGGCCGAGCGCGGCCGCACCGGCGGTCGATCCGTCCAGGCAGTTCCGCCGTGTCGACGGCATGGCGTTGCGCGAGGTGGACGGCGAACTGTTCGTGGCCGACGCGGCCGGCGACGCGATCCACCATCTCAACAGCCTCGGCGCCGGCATCTGGAACCTGCTGGCCGAGCCCGTCAGCGCCGCCGAGGCGGCCGGCATCGTGGCGGGCGCCTTTCCAGACGCCGACCCGGTGGCGGTGGCGGCCGACGTGGCGCGGTTGTTCGCGGAGCTGGCGGGCAGCGGCCTGATCGACATCGCAGGGCCGGACGCCGGGGCGGAAGCCGCGGCTGATGCGCCATGATCACGGCTGCGCGAAATCGCGGGCCGGCCCCTCGCGCTTGCCCGGAGCTTCGCTAGTCTCTGCCCGACGACGCGAATCGCGGGAGAAACCTCATGACGGCTCGATACGCACTGGCGGCCGCTGCGCTGCTGTCCGGACTGGCCTTCGCTGCCCCCGCCTCGGCGGCGCAGTGCGGCAGCGGCAATTTCGGCGGCTTCGTCGCCCAGTTCCGCCAGGAGGCGGCGGCGAAGGGTGTGTCGGGCCGAGCCCTCGCCGCGCTGGACAGCGTCCGCTTCGACCAGTCGGTGGTCAACCGCGACCGCGCGCAGGGCGTTTTCGCCCAGACCTTCCTCGAGTTCTCCGACCGCATGGTGGCCGGCTACCGGCTGACGCAGGGCGCCGCCAACATCAAGAAGCACGCCTCCGTGTTCCAGCGGATCGAGAAGCAGTATGGCGTTCCCGCCGCGGTGATCACGGGATTCTGGGGCCTGGAGACCGACTTCGGCGCCAATCTGGGCGACAGCCCGACGCTGACCTCGCTTGCCACCCTCGCCTATGACTGCCGCCGCTCGCAGATGTTCCAGGACCAGTTGCTCGCCGCGCTGCAGATCATCGACCGCGGCGACCTGACCGCGGCCGAGATGCGCGGCCCCTGGGCGGGCGAACTCGGCCAGCTCCAGTTCCTGCCGACCCACTATCGCGACCATGCCGTGGACGGCGACGGCGACGGCCGCCGCAACCTGCTGCGCAGCGCGCCGGACGCGCTGACCTCCGCGGGCGCCTATCTCGCCCATCTCGGCTGGCGGCGCGGTGAGCCGTGGCTCCAGGAGGTGCGCGTCTCCGCCAACGTCCCATGGCAGGAGGCGGACCTCGCCATCCGCCACCCGCGATCGCGCTGGGTGCAGTGGGGCGTCACCTCGGCCCATGGCGGCGCCCTGCCGGCCGACGGCATGCAGGCCGCGCTGCTGCTGCCCATGGGACGCAACGGGCCGGCCTTCCTGGCCTACCGCAACTTCGACATCTACCTGGAATGGAACCAGTCGCTGGTCTACGGCATCACAGCTGCATACTACGCCACGCGGCTAGCGGGCGCCCCCAAGGTGGGCCGCGGCGCCGGACAGGTGCAGGCCATGAGCATCGCCCAGGTGCGCGACCTGCAGCAGCGGCTCGCGGCCCGCGGGCACGACGTCGGCAAGATCGACGGCATCATCGGCGAGAACACCCGCGCCGCCATCAAGAAGGTCCAGACCGAGCTCGGCATGCCGGCCGACAGCTGGCCCACGGCTGAGCTGCTCCAGCGGCTGCGGTGAGGCTTCACGCCTTCGCTGCGGCGAAGGGGGAGAACGGCGCGATGCGCCCGAGCTCCCGGGTCATGTAATCGGCGAGCTGGCGGGCGCCCTCGCCGGCCTGGCTCTGGCGCATGAGCACCAGGTCGAGGGTCGGAAGCGCGGGAAAGCCCTCGCGCGCGCCGAGCCGCCTCAGGCCAGGCGCCAGCGCGCAGCGCGGGAACACCGCAACGGCCAGTCCGGCGAACAGCGCCGCCTGTAGGCCGGCGAGTGAATCGCTGATGGTGACGATGCGCCAGCGCCGCTGCACCAGGCTCAGCGCCTCGATGGCGCGCTCGCGATAGACGCTGCCCTCGGGCAGCAGCGCGAGCGGGACCGTCTCCTCGGTCTCCGGACGCCCGGACGGACCGGCGACCCACACCAGCGGCTCGCGGCGGACCAGCGCGCCGTCCTGCGCCTCGGTCTGGCGGGTGACCAGCGCCAGGTCCAGCTCTCCCGCCTCCAGCGCCTGCAGCAGGTAGAGGCTGCGCCGGCAGCGCAGCTCCACCTCGATGCCGGGAAACGCCTTGGAGAAATCCGCCAGGATTTCCGGCAGCAGGTGGGCGGCGTAGAGGTCGGGGGTTCCAAGCACCACCCGCCCCTCCACCACGGGCGCAGAGAACCGCTCCCGCGCCTCCTCGTTCAGCCTGAGCATGGCGCGCGCGAACTGCAGCAGCACCTCGCCGTCGGCGGTCAGCGTCAGGTTGCGCCGGTCCGGCCCGAACAGCGGCCGCCCCACCATCTCCTCCAGCCGCTTGATCTGATGAGTGATGGCGGGTTGAGTGCGCCCCACCCGGTGGCCGGCATGGGTCAGCCGGCCGGTCTCGACCACGGCGACGAACGTTCTCAGAAGCGCCGGATCGAGATCCAAGATCATAAATCCCGTCTATGATACGAATTCCGAGAATAAATTTCTCTGAAGTCCACGCAAGCCATATGGTGCCCCGATGCTCAGCAAACGTGCGTTCCAGTGTCCTCCCGGCCTGATGGCCCGGGCCGCGGGCCGGCCGCCGCTTCCCATGGCGGTGGTCGCCGCCAATTCCGCGGTCGCGCTGCAGAGCGCGGCGGCCGCCACGACCGCCGGCCTGATCGAGCCGGTGCTGGTGGGCGACGGCAACGCCATCCGCCGCATCGCAGACGCGGAGCGCATCGACCTGTTCGGCTGGCGCATCGTGGAGGCGGCCGACGACGCGGAGGCGGCCGCGACATCGGCCGCGCTGGCGCGCTCCGGCGAGGTCGCCGCCCTGATGAAGGGGCATCTTCACACCGACATCCTGATGCGGGCGGCGCTCGACAAGGATACCGGACTGCGCGCCGGCCGGCGCATGACCCATGTGTTCCACATGACGGTGCCGGACTGCGACCGCGCGCTGCTCATCACCGACGCCGCCGTCAACGTGACGCCCGACCTGAAGACCCGCCTCGACATCGTGCACAACGCGGTGGATCTGGCCCGCGCCATCGGCGTCGACCGCCCGAAGGTCGCGCTGCTGTCGGCCACCGAGGATCCCATACCCAGCATGCCCACCTCCATGGAGGCGCGCGAGACCCAGCGCGCGCTGGAGGCGCAGGGGATCGAGGGCTTCTCGGTGCTGGGGCCGCTTGCCCTCGACATCGCGGTGTCGCCGGAGGCGGCCCGCGCCAAGGGCGTCGACCATCCGGTCGCCGGCCATGCCGACATCATCGCGGTGCCCAACATCGAGACCGGCAACGGGCTGTTCAAGATGATGGTCTACTTCATGGGCGCCACCGCCGCCGGCATCGTGCTCGGCGCGAAGGTTCCCATCGTCCTCACCTCGCGGGCCGATCCGCCGGAGGCCCGGCTCGCCGCCGCGGCGCTGGCGGCGCTCATGGCGCCCGCGCCCGCAACAGCCTGACAAACAACAAGCCCAAGTCTAGGAGGTCGTCCCATGGCTCTCGCAGCCGTCACCCGAGAACCCGAAAGCGACGCCGCCCGCGCCGTCGCCGAGGTGGTCGCCCGCGCCCGCAAGGCCCAGGCGACCTTCGCCGAGGTCAGCCAGGAGCGCGCCGACGAGGCGGTCCGCGCGCTCGCCTGGTCGCTCTACAAGCCCGAGAACGCCCGCGAGGTCGCCGAGCTCGCCGTGGCCGACACCGGCCTCGGCAATGTCGCCGACAAGATCATCAAGAAGCAGCGCAAGACCTTCGGCGCGCTGCGCGACCTGCTGCGCGGCAAGTCCGTCGGCATCATCGAGGAGGATCCCGCCCGCGGGCTCGTGAAATACGCCAAGCCCATGGGCGTGATCGGCGCGGTGACGCCCTCCACCAACCCCGGCGCGACCCCGGTCAACAAGGCGATGATGGCCATCAAGGGCCGCAACGCCGTGATCATCGGACCCTCGCCGCTGGGCTACCGCACCACGGCGCGCGTGGTCGAGCTCATGCGCGGCGAGCTGGAGAAGGTCGGGCTCGACCCGGATCTGGTCCAGATCCTGCCGGAGCCGATCACCAAGGAAGGCACCCAGGCGCTGATGGAGCAGGTTGACCTCGTGGTCATCACCGGCAGCCAGGACAATGTCCGCCGCGGCTATTCCAGCGGCACGCCCGCCATCGGGGTCGGCGCCGGCAACGTGCCGGTGATCGTGGACGCCAGCGCGGACCTCGCCGATGCGGCCCGCAAGATCCGCGCCTCCAAGATCTTCGACAACTCCACCTCGTGCTCCTCCGAGAACGCCATCGTCATCGTCGACGAGATCTACGATCAGGCGATCGCGGCCCTCAAGGACGCCGGCGCCTATCTCTGCACCGCCGAGGAGAAGGAGCGCGTCGTCGGCAAGCTGTGGCAGAACGGCAAGCTCAACCGCCACCTGATCGCCAAGGACGCTCCCATCCTCGCGGAAGCGTTCCAGCTCTCGCCCGAGGCCTCCATGGCCGACTACTTCCTGGTGGAGGAGACCGGCATCGGCCGCGGCC
>JAEWEX010000388.1 GCA_023389135.1 Pseudomonadota bacterium
AATTCACGATATAAAGTATCGTATAACAATAACTCCGTGGAGCCGACGTTGGATTCCATCCTCGCAGAAACACGCGGCGCCGTGGGCGTTGTCACCCTCAATCGGCCCGAGGTCATGAATGCCTGGCACGCCGAGATGCGTGGGGAACTGGTCGCCGAGCTGGAGCGCCTCGAGGGTGAGGCCGGGATTCGTGCCGTGCTCATCACCGGCGCGGGTGATCGGGCGTTCTGTGCCGGCCAGGATCTGAACGAGGCCTCGCATTTCGACCCGGATCGCGCCGAGGAGTGGATCCGGGAGTGGGAGCGGCTGTACGACACGGTGCGCTCCGTGACCAAGCCGGTGGTCGTCGCGCTGAACGGTGTCGCGGCCGGATCGGGTTTCCAGTTCTCGCTGCTGGCAGACTTGCGCGTCGGCCATCCCGGCGTACGCATGGGCCAGCCGGAAATCAACGCCGGCATCACCAGTACGACCGGCCCCTGGATCATGCGGGAGATCATCGGCTATGCACGCATGGTCGACCTGACCCTGACGGGCCGGCTGATGGACGCCGAGGAAGCCCACGCGATCGGCGTCATAAGTCGGCTGGTCCCACAGAACGAGGTGTTCGACACCGCGCTCAATATCGCGACGGAACTCGCCGACAAGCCGCCGGTCGCCATGCGCCTGAACCGGATGCGGTTCCGGGAGATGACGGAGGAGGGGTTCGTTGACTGCATGAGGGCGGGCGTCCGCAATCAGCGTGAATCGTACGCGACCGGCGAGCCCGGGCGCATGATGCGCAAGTTCCTCAACCAGCGGAGCAGATCCGGCGGCGCCTCCCGATGAGCGGGGCCGAGACGCCGCCGACATTCTCACCCGACTTCGGCGCCGACGGCTTTCTGGACGCCTTCGCCCGGCGCGCAACCGCGGAGCCGGATCGCGTTTTCTGTAGCTTCGATGGCGAGGCGATCACCTTCGGCGGGCTCCATGCGCAGTCCGATGCGCTCGCGGCCGCCCTGGGCCGCTCCGGCATCGTTGCCGGCGAGCGGGTCGCCGTGATGTTGCGCAACGGTCCGGCCACGCCGGCGGTGATCATCGGATTGGCCAAGAGCGGCGCGATCTGGGTGCCGGTCAACGTCCACCAGCGCGGCGCGGGGCTTGAGTTCCTGTTGGCGAAATCCACTCCCGTGGCGGTTATCGCCGATGATGATCTCGTCGCGGAGGTCGCCCGCGCACTTGCCGCTACGGGGCTGGACAGGCGCATCATCGTCAATGGCGGCGCAGGCCCCGATAGCCTGAGGGGCATTCTGGCCGCCGGGCGCACCTTCGACGCGGCCTATCCCGCGCCCGACGCGACCCTCGCGATCATGTTCACCTCCGGTACGACCGGCGAGCCCAAGGGCGTGATGGTGACCCACGCCATGCTGCGCCTGTCCGGCGAGGGCGTCGCGCTGCTGACGGGGATCGCCGACGGCGCGCCGAGCACCTTCCTGGTCTGGGAACCGCTCTACCACATCGGCGGATGCCAGCTTCTCGTCCTGCCGATCTTCCACGAGGTGCGGCTGGCCATGCTGCACCGCTTCAGCGCCAGCCGATTCTGGAGCCAGGCGCGCAGCCACGGCGCGACCCACATCCACTATCTCGGCGGCGTTCTTCAACTCCTCCTCAAGCAGCCGCCCTCCACGCTCGACCGGAGCCATGGCGTGCGCATGGCCTGGGGCGGCGGCTGCGCGCCGGAGATCTGGAGGCCCTTCGCCGAACGGTTCGGCGTCGAGATCCGCGAATGCTACGGCATGACGGAGGCCTCCAGCATCACGACCTACAATGCCGGCGGACCTGTGGGTAGCGTGGGCCGGCCCGTGCCTTGGCTCGCCGTCGACATCGCGGACCATGACGGGCCGCTTCCACCCGGCGAACGCGGCGAGATCGTGGTGCGGCAGAAGATCGGCCACGCCCTGCTGAAGGGCTATTTCGACAACCCGGAGGCGACCGCCAGGACGCTGCGGGACGGCGCGCTGCACACCGGCGACATCGGTTCCACGGACGCCGCGGGCTACCTCTTTTTCCACGGCCGGCGCACCGACAATGTGCGGTGCCGCGGCGAGAACGTCTCCGCTTGGGAGGTGGAGCACGTGGCGGCCGCACATCCCGACGTGGAGGACTGCGCCATGATCGGCGTCGCCGCCGAGATCGGCGAGCAGGACATCAAGATATTCGTCAAGCCGCGGCTGCACGCGGACATCTCTCCTCCGGAGCTGTCGGCATGGCTCGGCGCGCGCCTCGCGAGTTTCCAGAATCCCCGCTACATCAGCATCATCGAGGATTTCGAGCGCACCCCGAGCCAGCGCATCATGAAGCACCGCCTGTCCACGGCGCTCGATGACTGCTGGGACCGGCTGGCGACGACACCCGGCGCCGCGCAAACCACCGCCGCGCCGGTTGCAGACCAAGGAGGCTGAAGGTCATGGCGAGGATCACCCTGCGCAATCTCGAACTCCTGGACGTCGAGGCAGGCCGCCTGCGCTCCTGCTGCTCGGTGACAGTGGAAGGCAAGCGCATCGTCTCCATCGACGAGGGCGGGGCGGCCCCCGACGGCGCCGAGGTCATCGACCTGGGCGGACGCACCCTGATGCCCGGCCTGATCGACTGCCACGTCCACATCCACCGCATGGTGCTGCCGCCGGCGCCGGTGATGCTGCCGTCCCTAATCCACGCCCATGCCGGCGCCACGCTGAACGCCATGCTAATGCGCGGCTTCACCACGGTGCGCGACGCCGCCGGGGCCGATTTCGGCCACAAGCAGGCGGTCGAGCTAGGCCTGTTCAAGGGCCCGAGGCTGTTCGTGTGCGGCCGCGCCATCAGCCAGACCGGCGGGCACGGCGATCCGCGCTCGCCCGCCGACCTCGTGCCGCCATGCTCCTGCGCCCATCTCGGCCACGGCGTCGGACGGGTCGCCGACGGCGTGCCGGAAGTGCGCAAGGCGGTGCGCGACGAGATCCGGCTCGGCGCCGACCACATCAAGTTCATGGCCGGCGGCGGCGTCGGCTCGCTCGCCGACCCAATCGACCAGTTGCAGTATTCCACCGAGGAGATCGAGGCGATCGTCGACGAGGCGGCCCGATCCAACCTTTACACGCTGGCCCATGTCTATGTGGACGCCGGCATCCGCCGTTGCGTCGAGGCCGGGGTGCGCACCATCGAGCACGGCAACTTCCTCGGCGAGGAGACCGCCAGGATGATGGTCGAGCGCGGCACCTACTTCTCCACCAACCTGATCATCTACAAGATCTTCAGCGAGCAGGGGAAGGAACTGGGCTATGCGGAGGCCAACATCTCCAAGGCCCGGGAAGTTTTGGCCGTCGGCGCGAAAGCCCTGGACATCGCCCACCGCGAAGGCGTCAAGATCGCCTATTCCACCGACCTGTCGCGCTGCCCGGAATACCAGTCCGACGAGTTCCTGGTGCGCGCCGAGGTGCTGAAGCCTGTCGACATCATCCGGCAGGCGACGCTGGTCGGCGCGGAGGTGGTGCGGATGAAGGGCGAGATCGGCGTCATCGCCGAGGGCGCCTATGCCGACC
>JAEWEX010000411.1 GCA_023389135.1 Pseudomonadota bacterium
GTTACCTTTGCCGTCTTGTGGCCCCCCCTGGTGGCGGGGGGCGGGCCGACCGACCGCATGCTCCGCCTTGGCGGCGGATGCCCCGCGGCGCGGACCGTCGTCCGCGCCGGTTTGCGCTGAGAGGGACGCCCGGGGCGCGCGCTTTATTCCCCGCCGCACGACAAATCGTGCCGCCTCCTGGCCCGCACCGAATTCAGCTATGTCGGCGATCGCCGTTGCGCGTCACCGCGGGCTCGCGGATTGTGCCCCGAACAAACGGATTCCCGGGAGGAACTGATGCCGTCCGCGCCCTTCGTCTCCACCGACTGGCTCGCCCAGCGCCTCGGCGCGCCCGACATCGCCGTGGTCGACGGCTCCTGGTACCTGCCGGCCCATGGCAAGAAGCCGGAACCGGCCTTCCTGGAAGCGCACATTCCAGGCGCGGTGCGCTTCGACGTCGACGCCATCGCCGACACCTCCTCCGGCCTGCCCCACATGCTGGCCTCGCCGGAGGCCTTTTCCGCGGCGGTCGGCGCGCTCGGTATCGGCGACGGCATGACCATCGTGGTCTATGACGGCGTCGGGCTGTTCTCCGCCCCGCGCGTGTGGTGGACCTTCCGCACCATGGGCGCGAACGACGTCCACATCCTGGACGGGGGTCTGCCGAAATGGATGGCCGAAGGCCGCCCGGTGGAGAGCGGCGCGGCGGCGCCCCGCCCCCGGAGATTCACCGCCCGGATCGACCATGGCGCCGTGGCGGACCGCGAGGAGGTGGCGCGCGCGCTTGCCTCCGGGTCTGCCCAGATGGTGGATGCGCGGCCGGCGGACCGTTTCCGCGGCGACGCGCCGGAACCGCGGCCGGGCGTACGTGCAGGGCACATGCCCGGCAGCGTCAATCTCCCCTTCACCGAACTGGTGGCTCCGGACGGCACGGTCCGCCCCGCCGAAGAACTGTCTGCAGCGTTCGCTGCGGCCGGCGTCGACCTGTCGCGCCCCGTGATCACCAGTTGCGGTTCGGGCGTCACGGCCGCCATGGCGGCCCTCGCCGCCGAGATGACCGGCGCGCCGCGCCCGCGCATCTATGACGGCTCCTGGGCCGAATGGGGCTCCAGGGACGACACGCCGGTGGAGAAGGGCTGAAAAAAGCGATGCGCCGCCGGGGCGAACCCCGGCGGCGTCGCGGACGATCGCCCCCTCTGCGTTATCGATCGTCCAGTCTCGGAAGCTCCGGTCAGTGCAGGATCTGGCCGAGGAACAGCCGCGTCCGCTCGTGCTGGGGATTGGAGAAGAAGGCCTGCGGCTCGTTCATCTCGATGATCTGGCCATAGTCCATGAAGATCACACGGTCCGCGACCTGCCGCGCGAATCCCATCTCGTGGGTGACGCACAGCATGGTCATGCCCTCCTCGGCGAGGCTGACCATGGTGTCGAGCACCTCCTTCACCATCTCGGGGTCGAGCGCCGAGGTCGGCTCGTCGAACAGCATGATCTTGGGCTTCATGCACAGCGCCCGGGCGATCGCCACGCGCTGCTGCTGGCCGCCGGAGAGCTGGCCCGGATATTTCAGGGCCTGTTCGGGGATCTTGACCTTGGAGAGGAAGTGCATCGCCACCTCCTCCGCCTCCTTCTTGGGCATCTTGCGGACCCAGATCGGCGCCAGCGTGCAGTTCTCCAGAATCGTGAGATGCGGGAACAGGTTGAAGTGCTGGAACACCATCCCGACCTCGCGGCGGACCTCGTCGATCTTCTTGAGATCGTTGGTCAGCTCGTTGCCGTCGACGATGATGCGTCCCTTCTGGTGTTCCTCCAGCCGGTTGATGCAGCGGATCATGGTGGACTTGCCCGAGCCGGACGGGCCGCAGATCACGATGCGCTCGCCGCGGCTGACATAGAGGTCGATGTCCTTCAGGACATGGAATTCCCCATACCATTTGTTGACGCCGATCATCTGCACCGCGGGCGCGTCGGCTGGGGCCGTGGCTTTCGGCGCGGCGGCGGCTTCGCTGGTCATGGCCATGGCTTCCCTCGTCATCGTTTGTGACCCGTGTTCAGCCGGTTCTCGACAAAGCGGGAATAGACCGACATGCCGTAGCAGAAGGCGAAATAGATGATCCCGGCAAAGGCGAAGCCGGTGAATTCCGTCACCGGCGTCGCCCATGTGGGGTCTGCATAGGCGGCGCGGAGCTGTCCCAGGAGATCGAGGATCGACACGATCAGGACCAGCGTCGTGTCCTTGAACAGGCCGATGAAGGTGTTGACGATGCCCGGGATCACCATCTTCAGCGCCTGCGGCAGGATCACGAGCCCCATCATCTTCCAGTAGCCGAGCCCCACCGCCATGGCGCCCTCGTACTGGCCCTTCGGGATCGCCTGGAGCCCGCCGCGGACCACTTCCGCCATGTAGGCGGCGGCGAACAGCGCGACGCCGATCAGCGCCCTGAGCAGACCGTCGATCTCCGTCCCGCGCGGCAGGAACAGCGGCAGCATGTAGGTGGCGAAGAACAGCACCGTGATCAGCGGCACGCCGCGCCAGAACTCGATGAAGGCCACCGACATCATGCGGATGATCGGCAGCCGGGAGCGCCGGCCGAGCGCCAGCATGATGCCGATCGGCAGCGAGGCGACGATGCCCGTGACCGCAACCACCAGCGTGATCAGCAGCCCGCCCCAGACCCGGGTCGACACCGCCGGCATGCCGAACACGCCACCGGTCAGCAGAAAGAACGCGACCACCGGGAACACGACGAAGAACAGGACGGCGTTCAGACGCTTGAACGGCGCCGACGGCACCATCAGCGGCACGAGCAGCGCGGCGCCGAGCGCGAACACGACGTTGGGCCGCCACCGCTCGTCCGCCGGATAGAAGCCGTAGATCAGCTGGTTCATCTTGGCGTCGATGAACGCCCAGCAAGCCCCCACTTCGGGGCCGAGGCACGCCTCGCGATTCTCGCCCGTCCACACCGCGCGGATGAAGAGGAAGTCGATCAGCGGCGGCACGACGAGAAACACGAGCGCCACGCCCACCAGTGTGAGCACGGTGTTCGGAATGCTTGAGAACAGGTTCGACCGCATCCATGCCCAGGCGCCGACCTCGCTCACCGGCGGCGGGGCGGCGGGCGCAATCTGGCTGCGGACGTAGGTGCCGGGCATGGCTGCGTCGCTCATGGCCGCCTCACCGCTCCACCAGCGCGATGCGCTGGTTGTACCAGTTCATGAAGGCCGAGGTGACCAGCGACAGGAACAGGTAACAGGCCATGGTCAGGGTGATGACCTCGATGGCCTGGCCCGTCTGGTTGAGCGTGGTGCCAGCGAAGATCGCCGTCAGCTCAGGGTATCCGACGGCGACCGCCAGCGATGAGTTCTTGGTCAGGTTGAGGTACTGGCTGGTCAGCGGCGGGATGATCACCCGCATCGCCTGCGGCACCACCACGAGCCGCAACGCCAGATTTGGCTTGAGCCCCAGCGAGTAGGACGCCTCGGTCTGGCCGTGGCTCACGGCCATGATCCCTGCACGCACGATCTCGGCGATGAAGCCCGCCGTGTAGAGCGAAAGTGCGAGCGTCAACGCCACGAATTCCGGAATGACGCGCGTGCCGCCCTGGAAATTGAAGCCGCGCAGGACCGGAAGGTCGAATGTGACCGGGAAGCCGGTGAGCGCGGCGGCCAGCAGCGGCAGCCCGAGGATCAGCCCCAGCGCCGTCCACAGGACGGGGAACTGCTCGCCGGTCGCCTCCTGGCGCCGCCGCGCCCAGCGGCGCACGAACAGGGCGATGACGATGCCCGCGATCAGCCCGATCCCGATCAGGCCGGCGCCGTCGCCGTAGATCGGCTTCGGCACATAGATGCCGCGGACGTTGAGGAAGGCCGCGTCGAAGATCGA
>JAEWEX010000444.1 GCA_023389135.1 Pseudomonadota bacterium
GTTCGAGAGCCTGGTCGACGACCTCGTCCAGCGCACCGTCGAGCCGTGCCGCAAGGCGCTCAAGGATGCGGGCCTGTCCGCCGGCGAGATCGACGAGGTGGTGCTGGTCGGCGGCATGACGCGCATGCCGAAGGTCCAGGAAGTCGTGAAGCAGTTCTTCGGCAAGGAGCCGCACAAGGGCGTCAACCCGGACGAGGTGGTCGCCATCGGCGCCGCCATCCAGGCCGGCGTGCTGCAGGGCGACGTCAAGGACGTGCTGCTGCTGGACGTCACGCCGCTGTCGCTGGGCATCGAGACGCTGGGCGGCGTGTTCACCCGCCTGATCGACCGCAACACGACCATCCCCACCAAGAAGAGCCAGACGTTCTCGACCGCGGAGGACGGCCAGACCGCCGTCACCATCCGCGTGTTCCAGGGCGAGCGCGAGATGGCCGCGGACAACAAGATGCTCGGGCAGTTCGATCTCGTGGGCATCCCCCCGGCGCCGCGCGGCATGCCGCAGGTGGAGGTCACCTTCGACATCGACGCCAACGGCATCGTCAACGTGTCCGCCAAGGACAAGGCGACGAACAAGGAGCAGCAGATCCGCATCCAGGCCTCGGGCGGCCTGTCGGAGGCCGAGATCGAGAAGATGGTCAAGGACGCCGAGGCCAATGCCGAGGCCGACAAGAAGCGCCGTTCGCTGGTGGAGGCCAGGAACCAGGGCGAGGCCCTGATCCACTCCACGGAGAAGTCGCTGGCCGAGCATGGCGACAAGGTCGGCCAGGCCGACCGGGACGCCATCGAGGCCGCGGTCACCGACCTGCGCTCCTCGCTGGAGGGCGAGGACGTCGCCGCGATCCAGGCCAAGAGCCAGACGCTGGCGCAGGCCGCCATGAAGCTCGGCGAGGCGCTCTACCAGGCCAGCCAGGCGGATGCCGGCGGCGAGGGCACGGGCGGCGGTGACGAGGCCGCCGCGCGGGAGGATGTGGTCGACGCCGACTTCGAGGAAGTCGACGACGACAAGAAGAAGTCGGCCTGATCGCCGCGATACCGACGTCCATGGCCCCCTCCCGGCAGCACGTTCAGGCGCGCCGCAGGGCCGGGGGCCATTCCGTTTCGAGGGACGCAGCCTGAGCGATGGCCAAACGCGATTTCTACGAAGTGCTGGGTGTCGCCCGCGAGGCGGATGACGGGGCGCTCAAGTCCGCCTTCCGCAAGCTGGCCATGCAGTGCCACCCGGACCGCAACCCCGGCGACGACGCGGCGGAAGCCCGCTTCAAGGAAATCGCCGAGGCCTACGAGACACTGAAGGATCCGCAGAAGCGCGCGGCCTACGATCGCTTCGGCCACGCCGCGTTCCAGAACGGCGGCGGCGGGCCGGGCGGGTTCAGCGGAGATTTCGGCTCCTCCATGGCCGACATCTTCGACGACCTTTTCGGCGACATCATGGGCCGGCGCGGACGCGCCGGCAGGCGCGAGCGCGGCGCCGACCTGCGCTACAACATGGAGATCACGCTGGAGGACGCGTATTCGGGCAAGACCGCGCAGGTCCGCATCCCGACCAGCGTCACCTGCGAGGACTGCTCCGGCACCGGCGCCAAGCCCGGCTCGACGCCGAAGCCCTGCGCCACCTGCGGCGGGCAGGGCAAGGTGCGGGCGAGCCAGGGCTTCTTCCTGCTGGAGCGCACCTGCCCCACCTGCCAGGGCCGCGGCCAGGTGATCGAGGATCCGTGCGCCGCCTGCTCGGGGGCGGGCCGGGTCACGCGCGAGCGGACGCTCCAGGTTTCGATCCCGGCCGGCGTCGAGGACGGCACGCGCATCCGCCTCACCGGCGAGGGCGAGGCGGGCCTGCGCGGCGGCCCGACGGGCGACCTCTACATCTTCCTGTCGGTCGCCAGCCACCCGTTCTTCCAGCGCGACGGGGCGGACGTCTATTGCCGCGTGCCCATCGCCATGACCACGGCGGCTTTGGGCGGCTCTTTCGAGGTGCCGACCATCGACGGCGGCCGCACCAGGGTGAAGGTGCCCGAGGGCACCCAGACCGGCCGCCAGTTCCGGCTCAAGGGCAAGGGGATGCCGGTGCTGCGCGCCCGCGACATGGGCGACATGTACATCCACGCCATGGTGGAGACGCCGCAGAACCTGACCCGGCGCCAGCGCGAACTGCTGGAGGAATTCGAGCAGAACGCCTCCACGGACAACCAGCCGGAGACCACCGGCTTCTTCGCCAAGGTCAAGGATTTCTTCGACGGGCTCGGCTCATGACGCGGTTGTCATGGGACGGCCACATCCCCCGCGCTATATCGGGTGCAGATCGAGAAGGATCCAACTCCCGATGCTGAAACCCGCGGACCGGAACCGCTCCGGCTTCAACCTCAGGCACGAGGCGAAGTTCCTGCGCTCCTGGCTCGACCGGCCGCTCACCACCGGCGCGGTGAGCCCCTCGGGCCGGGCTCTGGCGCGCGCCATGGCGGCCCCGGTCGATCCGCAGGGCTCCGGCCAGGTGATCGAGCTCGGCCCCGGCACCGGGCCCGTCACCCAGGCGCTGATCGAGCGCGGCGTGGCCCGCGAGCGGCTGGTGCTGGTGGAGTATGCGGCCGATTTCGTGGATCTGCTGCGCAACCGGTTCCCGGGCGTCACGGTGATCCAGGGCGACGCCTACGATGTCGGGCGCACGCTCGAGGGCGCGCTTTCGGGTCCCGTCGCCGCGGTGGTGTCCAGCCTGCCGCTGCTGACCCGCCCGGCCGCCCAGCGCAGCCGTCTGGTGAGCGACTGCTTCGAGCTCTCGGGGGCAGACGCGCCGTTCGTCCAGTTCACCTATGGCGCGACCCCGCCGGTGCCGTTGCACAGCGGGCCGTTCCACGCCACGGCGGGCAGCCGCATCTGGTGGAACCTGCCGCCGGCGCGGGTGTGGGTGTATCGCCGCAAGGGCTGAGCCGCTTTCAGGCCCGCTGCCGCAGGGCCGGCGCTTTACAGCCGCGCCCGGGTCGGGCAAGCGTCCGGGCCATACGAATTCCGCCATCCGGAGACGGCCCGCCCATGACCAAGCCACGCATCCTCGTGTTCGCAGGCAGCCTGCGCACCGGCTCGTTCAACGAACGGCTCGCCGGCTGGATCGCCCGCGAACTCGCCGCCCGCGAGGCCGACGTCACGCACATCTCGCTCAGGGACTACCCCATGCCGCTCTATGACGCGGACATGGAGGCGCGCGAGGGCCAGCCGGAGAGCGCCAGGCGGCTCGGCCGCCTGCTGCTGGAGCACCAGGGCTGCTTCATCGTCACGCCCGAATACAATGCCGGCACCACGCCGCTGCTCAAGAACACCATCGACTGGACCAGCCGCGTCAAGCCGGCCGAACTCGGAGGCGCGCCGTTCAAGGGCCGCGTCTTCGCACTGGGGGCTGCCTCCGACGGGCCGCGGGCCGGCTACCGTGCGCTGATCCACCTGCGCCACGTCATGGAGCTCGGCCTCGGCGCCCTTGTGCAGCCCGAAATGATCTCGGTGGGCGGCGCCGGCTCGGCCTTCGACGATGCCGGCAACCTCAAGGACGAGCGAACGGCCGGCTTCGCACGCGGCGCGGTCGACGCGCTGGTCGCCCATGCGGGGCGGTTCGCATGAGCGGCCCGGAGGACGCCCGCGACCGCCTGATCGTCGCGCTGGACCTGCCGACGGTGGAGGACGCCCGCGCCATGGTGCAGCGCATCGGCGGCGAGGCGACGTTCTACAAGGTCGGGCTGGAGCTGATCTATTGCGGCGGCCTGGATCTGGTGGCCGAACTGGTCGATGCCGGCAAGAAGGTGTTTCTCGACGCCAAGCTGCACGACATCGGCAACACGGTGAGCGCCGCCACCGCCCGCATCGAGACGCTGGGGGCGACGCTGCTCACGGTCCATGCCTTCCCGCAGACCATCGCCGCCGCCGCGGCCGGACGGCGCGGCGACAGCCCCAAGATCCTCGGCGTCACGGTGCTGACATCGTGGAACGACGCCGACGCCGCCGACGCGGGCTACGCCCTGAACGTGGACGACCTCGTCCGCCGTCGCGCCAAGCAGATCCTCGACCACGGCGCCGACGGGGTGATCTGCGCGCCGACCGATGTGGGCGCGGTGCGCGGCATCGTCGGCGGCGGTGCCCTGATCGTGACGCCGGGCGTGCGGCCCAAGGGCTCGGACGCAGGCGACCAGAAGCGCATCGCGACGCCCGGCGAGGCGGTGGCGCTGGGCGCCGACCACATCGTCGTGGGCCGCCCGGTGACTCGGGCCGACGACCCGGCGCGGGCCGCCGCCCTGATCCTGGAAGAGGTCGCGGCGGCGCTCTGAGCGGCTCAGCACGACAGGAGGACGCCATGGCGAAGGGATACTGGATCGCGCGGGTCACGGTGCATGACCCCGACGGCTACAAGGCCTATGTGGCCGCCAATGCCGAGGCCTTCGCCAGATTCGGCGGCCGCTTCGTCGTGCGCGGCGGCCGCACCGAGGTGATGGAAGGCGTGGCCCGCCCGCGCAACGTCGTCATCGAGTTCGACAGCTACGAGACGGCGCTGGAATGCTACCGCTCGCCCGAATACCAGCGGGCGCTGGCGCTGAGGCAGCCGGTGGCGGAGGCCGAACTGATCATCTGCGAGGGCTACGAGCCGGGCTGAACCGCCCCGGCGCGCCGCCGAACTTTCCCCGCGCCGAAGCAGGGGCTATACCGCCGGCCACAGCGGAGGACGGACGATGGCTGACATGAAGCTGGTGGTCGTCGGCGCGGGCGGACGGATGGGGCGCGCGCTGGTGCGGGCCATCGACGAGGCGCACGGAGTTTCGCTGTCCGCCGCCGTCGAGCGCGCGGAGAGCGGTGTGATTGGCCAGGATGCCGGCGTGATGGCGGGCCTGGCCGCCAACGGCGTAGCCATCACCGATGACGCGCTGGCGGCGTTCGCGTCGGCGGACGGCGTGATCGACTTCACGGTGCCCGCCGCCACGCGCGCCTTCGCCGAATTCGCGGCGCAGGCGCGCATCGTGCACGTGATCGGCACCACCGGCCTCCAGCCCGCCGACATCGCGCGCATCGAGGCGGCGGCCCGCCATGCGGTGGTGGTGCGCTCGGGGAACATGAGCCTCGGCGTCAACCTGCTGGCGGCGCTGACGCGCAAGGTCGCGGCGACGCTGGGAGCCGATTTCGACATCGAGATCGTCGAGATGCACCATCGCCACAAGATCGACGCTCCCTCCGGCACGGCGCTGCTGCTGGGCGAGGCCGCGGCCTCGGGCCGCGGGGTGGCGCTGGCGGAGGCGTCGGTGCGTGTGCGCGATGGTCACACCGGCGCGCGGCCAGAGGGCGCCATCGGTTTCGCGACGCTGCGCGGCGGCTCGGTGGTCGGCGAGCACGCGGTGGTGTTCGCCGGCGCGGGCGAGCGCATCGAACTTGCGCACAAGGCCGAGGACCGCATGATCTTCGCCCGCGGCGCCGTCCGCGCGGCGCTTTGGGGCCACGGCCGCAAGCCCGGCCATTATTCCATGGCCGACGTGCTCGGCATCGCCGATCTCTGACAGCCGCAACCCGCACAAGGAGCCTTTGCCCATGGAGCGCCTGCTCGTCCTCGTCCGTCACGGCCAGAGCGAATGGAACCTCAAGAACCTGTTCACCGGCTGGAAGGATGTCGGCCTGACGGAGCAGGGCATCGCGGAGGCCCGCGCGGCCGGCCGCGCGCTGAAGGCGGAGGGCGCCGGCTTCGATGTCGCGTTCACCTCCGCGCTGACCCGGGCGCAGCGGACCTGCGACCTGATCCTGGAGGAACTCGGCCAGGGCAGCATTCCGGTGACGCGCGACCAGGCGCTGAACGAGCGCGACTATGGCGACCTCACCGGCCTCAACAAGGACGACGCGCGCGCCAAGTGGGGCGAGGAGCAGGTCCTGACCTGGCGGCGCTCCTACGACATCCAGCCGCCCGGCGGCGAGAGCCTGAAGGACACGGTGGCCCGCACCCTGCCCTACTACGTCCAGGAGATCCTGCCCGCCGTGCTCTCCGGAAAGCGGACGCTGGTGGCCGCGCACGGCAATTCGCTGAGGGCGCTGGTCATGGTGCTGGAGCGGCTGACGCCCGACACCATCCTGAAGCGGGAACTGGCCACCGGCGCCCCGATCCTCTACCGGCTCAACGCCGACTCTACGGTCGCCGAGATGCGTGACCTGCACACATCGTGACGCGCTGAAAGGGAGGGCGGCGCACCGCCCTCCCCTTGCATCGTCGCCCGGAAATCAGAGCCTGCGCAGGATGTTGCAGAGCTCGATCAGGTTGCGGTCGTAGCTCGAGGGGAAGTTGAGCACGTCGGCGCAACGCTTGCGCATGGCGAGCACCTCCTGCGGGCTCATGTCGGCGACCGCGTTCTGGACCGACGCCACGGTCGGGGTGCCGGGCCCGCCGGGGCCACCAGGCCCACCGGGACCGCCAGGGCCGCCGGGACCGCCAGGGC
>JAEWEX010000466.1 GCA_023389135.1 Pseudomonadota bacterium
GTCCACCATCCTCAAGGCCATCGGCGGCTACATCCGCCCGGTGGAGGGCCGGATGCGGCTGGACGGCCGGGTCATCGCGAAGCCGGGCCCCGACCGCATCTTCGTGTTCCAGGAGTTCGACCAGCTGCTGCCGTGGAAGACGGTGCGGCAGAACGTGACCTTCGCGCTCACCTCCAGCGGCCGGCTCGGCCGCCGCGAGGCCGCCGAGAAGGCGGCCCACTACATCGACAAGGTCAATCTCACCAAGTTCGCCGACAGCTATCCGCACACGCTGTCCGGCGGCATGAAGCAGCGCGTCGCCATCGCCCGCGGCATGGCCATGGAGCCGGACGTGCTGCTCATGGACGAGCCGTTCGCGGCGCTGGACGCCCTGACCCGCGGCCGGATGCAGGACGAGCTGCTGCAGCTCTGGGAGGACACCCGGTTCACGGTGATCTTCGTCACCCACTCGATCCCGGAGGCGGTGAAGATCGGCAGCCGCATCCTGCTGCTCAGCGCCCATCCGGGCCAGGTCCGCGCCGAGGTCAATTCCAGCGGCGAGGACGAGGCGGACGAGACCGGCGCGCCGCTGTCGGCGCGGATCGAGGCCATGCTGTTCCAGGAAACCGCGCCGGAGAGGTCCCCCGCCCATGTCTGACGTCGCGCAGGCCGCCCCGGGCCGCCGGCCCGAGGTCTTCAACACCGTCACCGACACCGGCTACGGCGTGGTGCAAAAGCCCCTGGGCGCCTGGGAGAAGGTGTTCGGCAACGCGGCGGCCCGCAAGGGCGTGCTGCTGGCGGTCATGGCGCTGGCCTGGGAGGTCTATGCGCGCTGGCTGGGAAACAGCCTGCTGTTCCCCACCTTCAGCGCCACGGCGGAGGCGTTCTGGTTCGGGCTGCAGTCCGGCCGCATCCCCACCGCGGCGTGGTTCACGGTCACGCTGCTGCTGCAGGGCTATGCGGCGGGGCTCGTGCTCGCCGCCATCTTCACCGCGCTCGCCAGCGCCAGCCGGCTCGGCTCGGACCTGCTGGAGACGCTGACGTCCATGTTCAACCCGCTGCCCTCCATCGCGCTGTTGCCGCTGGCCATGATCTGGTTCGGCCTGGGCAGCGCCAGCATCGTGTTCGTGCTGATCCACGCCGTGCTGTGGTCGGTGGCGCTCAACACCCATGCCGGCTTCCGCGCGGTCAGCCCGACCTGGCGCATGGTCGGCCAGAACTACGGGCTGTCGACGCCGGCCTATGTGGCCCGCATCCTGATCCCCGGCGCGTTCCCCTCGATCCTGACCGGGCTCAAGATCGGCTGGGCCTTCGCCTGGCGCACGCTGATCGCGGCCGAGCTGGTGTTCGGCTCCAGCTCGGGGCAGGGCGGGCTCGGCTGGTACGTGTTCGAGAACAAGAACCTGCTGGACATCCCCAGCGTGTTCGCGGGGCTGCTCACCGTGATCATCTTCGGCCTGATCGTGGAGAACTTCGTGTTCCGGATCGTGGAGAAGCACACCGTGCACCGCTGGGGCATGCAGACCTGAGGGGATGCGCCGGCGCGTTGCCTTGCCGGCGACAAGCAGCCCACCATCCACCCTCATCCCGAGGAGCGATCCCGCAGGGATCGCGTCCCGCAGCACGCACGGGGCCTCCCTGCCCGCTGCCCCCATTGACGATCAGGTCGCGCAGGCAGTGGTGCGTCGGGGTCAACGTCATGTTTCCAGCGCACAACTTGTGAGCTTCCCGCGCCGGACACTACGATTTGAGGCATTCAGGCTCGGCCAGACAACGAGCGAGCCGAAAGACTTCAGCCACATGGGAGGCAGAACATGAACATCCTGAAGGTTGCCGCCGTCGCCGCGCTCGCCGCTGCCGCGCTGCCCGCATCCGTCCTCGCCGCCGACGTCACGCTGCGCTTCGCCAGCGTGGCCACCGAGTCCAGCCCGTGGGCGCCCTCGCAGGAGGTGTTCAAGAAGGAGCTGGAGCAGCGCACCAACGGCCGGGTCGAGGTCCAGATCTTCAACAACAACACGCTGGGCTCCAACCGCGAGGCGCTGGAACTGGCCAAGGCCGGCAATGTCGACTTCGTGCTGTCGGGCCTGGCGCACGCCTCGCGCTTCGCGCCCCAGCTCAACGCGGTGCTGTTCCCCTATATGTGGAAGGACCGCGAGACCATGTTCGAGGTGCTCGACGGCGAGATCGGACAGAAGCTGTCCGACGCGCTGAAGCCCGAGAACATGAGCATCATTGGCTGGTGGGACAACGGCTTCCGCCACGTCTCCAACAACAAGGGCCCGGTGACCAAGGTCGAGGACCTCAAGGGTCTCAAGCTGCGCACGCTGCCCTCCAGCGTCCATGTGGCGTTCTTCAAGGCGCTGGGCGCGGTGCCGACCCCCATGGACTTCGCCGAGCTGATGCCGGCCCTGCAGCAGGGCGTGCTGGACGGCCAGGAGAACCCTCCCGGCGTGGTGCACCCGTTCCGCATCTTCGAGGTTCAGAAGTTCTACTCGCTCACCGCCCATGTGAACGAGCCCATGGTCGTCGTGATGAGCGAGAGCGCCCGCGCCAAGCTCAGCGCCGAGGACCTCAAGGCGGTCGAGGAGGCGATCGACGTCGCCACCGACTACGAGCGCAAGCTGAACGACGAGCAGACCGCCAAGCTGATGACGCTGCTCGAGGCCGAGATGGAGATCAACGAGGTCCCGGCCGAGACCATCGCGCAGATGCGCGAGATCGCCAAGGGCATCTACGACGCGGCCATCGCCGATCTCGGCCCCGGCGGCAAGGAGATCGTCGACGCCATCGTCGCCGCCAACAAGTAAGCGGGCATCGGCAGGGCGCGGGGCCTCGCGAGGCTCCGCGCCCGCCGCCGCCGGCGCAGGCGCGGGCATGAAGGTCCTCAGGAAGGCGGGGGAG
>JAEWEX010000475.1 GCA_023389135.1 Pseudomonadota bacterium
GGCTCGCTCGATCCCCGCTCCACGACCGCATCGAGCGCGGTGGAGACCCAGTTCGCGCCGCTGGTGCAGGCCATCGAGCGGCCCGGGCCGTCGGCCGCCGGCGTCCACGACCTCGGTGATTTCGACGAGGCGGCGAGCCTCGCCCTGGTCATCGGCGCCGATGACGGCGTCGGCGACGCCGGCGTGCTGCTGGCCCTGCTCGCCCTCGATCCGGAAACGCGCGCGGTGCCCATCGTGCTGGCGGCGCCCGCCGAGGCCTGCGACCGGGTCGGCGGCGACATCCGCCGCCTCGCCCGGTTCTACGGGCTGAGGCTGAGGCTCGTGCCGGCGGAGGGCGTCGACGACATCTGCGACGCGCTGGAGGCCGGCGCGGCAGCGACCCGGGCGGAGACGCTGGTGTTCCTGTCGGCCGCGGTGCTGCCGCGGGAAAGGGGCTGGCTGGCGCGGCTGGAGCGCGCCCACCGCGCCCGCGGCGGCAAGGCCATGGTCTCGCCCACCATCCTGTTCGAGGACGATTCCATCCGCTGGGGCGGCACATGGCTCGACGGCGAGGGCTCGGCGCGCACGCTGGTCGACCGCTATGTGGGCTATCCGCGCGGCGCGCTGACCGGAGCCCAGCCCATGGAGGTGACGGCGGGCACGGTGGAATGCTGCGTGCTGCCGCGGGCGGCGTTCGAGGCGGCCGGCGGCTTCACCCGCGGCTATCTGGGCGTCGGCGCCAAGAGCCTCGACCTGGCGCTGAAGCTGCGGCTCGCCGGCACGCCCTCGGTGTGGCTGCCGGATGTGGAGATGCTGGCCGCCGACCAGGAGGCCGGTGCGGGCGCCGCCCCGCTGGCGCTGATGTCGCGCCGTGTCGACCGCCTCGCCTTCGACCGTCGCTGGTCGCTCGCCATCGCAAACCTGAGGAGCTGAGGCCATGCCGATCCGGGAAGACCTGCGCGTCCTCGTCGTCTCCCACGGCCATCCGAGCCTGTCGCTCGGCGGCGCGGAGATCGCGTCCTACAACCTCCACAAGGGCCTCAACCGCATCGACGACGTCGGCTCGATCTACCTCGCAAGGGTCGGCCAGCCGGTGCCGCGCCACGGCGCGACCGCGCTGATGAGCCTGCGGCAGAAGGACCGGGAGATCCTGTTCCACGCCGACGACTACGACCACTTCCTGCTGTCGAACCGCAACACCGAGGAGATCACCCGCGACCTGCTGCGCTTCGTACGCGACATGCGGCCGGACGTGGTCCATTTCCACCATGTCATCGGCTTCGGGCTGGAGGCGCTGTACGCGGTGCGCGAGGCGCTTCCGGACGCAGCCGTCGTGGTCACGTTCCACGAGTTCCTCTCGATCTGCCACCACCACGGCCAGATGGTGAAGACCGCCGGCGCCAAGCTGTGCGACCGCGCCTCGCCGACCGACTGCAACGCCTGCTTCCCCGAGATCGCGCCGGCGAGCTTCCTCAGGCGCGAGCGGTTCGTGCGCGCCATGCTGGAGGTCGCCGACCACTATGTCTCGCCAAGCGACTTCCTCGCCAGGCGCTACGTGGAGTGGGGCCTGGACGAGGCCCGCATGTCGGTGATCGAGAACGGCCTCGACATCGAGGAGGCGGCGCCGCCGCGGCCGCTGGCCGGCCCCGCGCCGCGCCGCGCGCGCTTCGCCTTCTTCGGCCAGATGACGCCGTACAAGGGCGTCGACGTGCTGCTCGACGCGGTGACGCGGGTGCCGGAGAAGGTCTGGGGCGACGACGCCCGGCTGATGATCTTCGGCGGCAACCTGGAGAAGCAGCCCCTGCCCTACCAGGAGCAGGTCGGCCGGCTGATCGAGCGCGCCGGCGAGCGCGTGCGCTTCTACGGCTCCTACCGCAACACCGAGATGCCGCGGCTGATGCGCTCGGTGGACTGGATCGTGATGCCGTCGATCTGGTGGGAGAACTCCCCCATCGTGATCCAGGAGGCGTTCTTCCACGGCCGGCCGCTGATCGCCAGCAACATCGGCGGCATGGCCGAGAAGATCACCGACGAGGTCGACGGCCTGCATTTCCGCGCCGGCAGCGCTGAGGATCTGGTCGACCGGCTGGTGGAGGCGCTGACAGACGCCACGCTGTGGGACCGGCTGCGCGCCGGCATCGGCCGGCCCATCGATCATGTGGCCTGCGCCAACCAGCACCTCGAACTCTACCGCCGGCTACTCGGCACCCGTGCGGCCCAAGCCCACGCCGAACCCGCCACCGCCTGACGGCACAAGGGAGACACGCCATGGCCCCCCGCATTCTCGTGATGATCCCCTCCGGCGAGGTCTACGACCATGACAGCGTTCGCTGGTACAACCACAAGGACATCCAGCGCTCCATCGAGCACTACCACAACATCGGCGACGCCTTCGTCTATGACAGCTCGCTGAAGCTGCTGAACTTCGACAGGCTGGGCGTGCTGCCCATCGCGACGCCCAAGATGGAGGACATCGACCGGCTGCGGGAGGAATACGACTACGTGTTCCTGCGCGGCTCCAACTACGTGCATTCCGGCATGAAGTGGCAGGAGACCGTCGCCGTCCTGCGCCGGCTGAAGCTGCCCGTGATCGCCTTCGGCATCGGCGCGCAGGCCCCGGTCAAGGGCCGGATCGAGCTGTCGGAGGAGACCAAGACCGTCCTGCACATGATGGCCGATTCCACCGCCTCCATCGGCGTGCGCGGCGCCTATTCCGCCCAGGTGCTGTGGGACATCGGCATCCGCAACGTGCGCCTCGTCGGCTGCCCCACCGCGTTCCGCCGCAACGATCCCGACCTGCGGATCAGGCTGCCGGAACTGGACCAGGTGCGGGACGTCGGCATCACCCTGCGCCGCGAGGTGTCGCCGACCTACGCGCAGGACATCCGCCGCTACCTGACCTTCCACCGCGACCTGGTGAAGGAGATGGCGGCGCGCTTCGACGTGGTGCTGATGGCGCAGGGCGAGGTGGAGGAGAAGAAGCTCGTCTTCGGCACCGACGAGCAGAAGGAGGAGGCCATCGCCGCCCTCAAGGCCAACAAGTGGGTGTCCGACTGGTACCTGGACGACGCCATGGAGCGGCTCTACCGCGAGCGGCTGTTCTATTCCGACGTAGTGGCCGACTACGAGAACCTGGTGCAGAGCAAGGACATGGTGCTGGGCTACCGGCTCCACGGCAACCTCATGGCGCTGTCCAACGGGGTGCCCTCCATCTACTTCACCTATGACAGCCGCACGGTGGAGTTCGCCGAGACCTTCCAGATCCCCAGCTTCGACGTGTTCTCCGGCAAGGATTTCGTGCTGGAGGACCACTGGGACCAGTCGCTGTTCGACCGCTTCAACCGCGCCTACTTCCACACCTATCGCGAGATGCGGACCTTTCTGGTGGAGAACGGCATCGACACCAAGATGGTGGATGTGGCGCAGCGGCCGCCGGTGCCCGAGCGGAAGGTGGCGTGATGGGTATCGCGGTCTCCCCCCACCTCTCCCCGGCGGGGAGAGGTCGACCGCGCAGCGGGCGGGTGAGGGGTCTTGCCCTTCTCCGCGAAGATCGCGCCCCCTCACCCGGCGCCGTCGGCGCCGACCTCTCCCGCCGGGAGAGGTTGGGGCGGTGGCCTCTTGTCGCCGTCGCGGCGCTCCTCGCCGCCACCCCGGTCCTCGCCCAGCCTGCGCCCGCGCCCCTGTCGGTCACGCCGGCCGGCCGCATGGAGACCGTGTTCGACTGGTCGCAGGCCGCCTGCGAGCCGAGCCATGTGCCCGACGCGCCGGCCCGCGCGTTCCGGCGGGCGGACGGCACGGTGGCGCTGATCGCCAGCCACAACGACAACCGGCTGTTCAAGGGCGGGAGCCTCGATGCGCTTCAGCCCGATTGCGACATCGTGTTCGAGGCCGCGCGGTCGGCCGACCTCGCGCGCTACGACGACCTTGCCTGGATCTCCTCGATCCACACCACCGACGGGCGCACGGTGCATGCGCTGGCCCATGCCGAGCTGCGCGGCGACCGCGCGCGCGGGCTGTGCCCCACCGGCGACTACAGCGCCTGCCTGTTCAACACCGTGACCGCGCTGGTGTCGCGCGACGGCGGCGAGACGTTCCAGGTCGAGGGCGACGGCCCGGCGGTGGTCGCGGCGCTGCCCTACCGCTTCCCCACCGACCGCACGTCGCGGGTCGGCTACGCCAACCCCACCAACATCGTCACCCGCGACGGCTGGCACTACGCCATGATGTTCGCCGACGGCTACCGCGCCCAGACGCGCGGGGTCTGCCTGATCCGCACGCGGACGCTGGACGACCCTTCATCGTGGCGCGCCTGGGACGGCGAGGGGTTCGGCGCGCGCTTCGTCGATCCGTTCGGCGGCACTGTCGGCGACCCCCAGGACCATGTCTGCGCGCCGGTGGGCCGCGGCGTCATCGGGCGCATGGTCGGCGGCATTGTGGAGCACCGCCCCTCGGGCCGCGTGATCGCGGTGTTCGGAGATCGTCGCAGGGACGCCCGCGGGCGCGCCGTCTCCGGCATCTACGCCTCCACCTCGGACGATCTGATCGGGTGGACGCGACCCACCCTGGTGCTGGAAGCGCCGCTCCTGTGGGAGGACAGCTGCGACGGCGGCGCGCCGCTGTTCTATCCGGCGCTGATCGACCCGGACGCCCGGACCCCCTCCTTCGAGGATACGGGCGACACGGCGTTCCTCTACCTCACCCGCTACCAGCTCGAGGGCTGCAAGGTGACCTGGGACCGCGACCTGGTGCGCGTGCCCGTGCGCATCTCGGCCGGCAACGAAGGGAACTGACATGGCGATCCTGGTCACCGGCGGCGCTGGCTATATCGGCAGCCACATGGTTCTGGCGCTCATCGACGCCGGCCGCGAGGCGGTGGTGCTGGACGACCTGTCCACGGGCCACCGCGCCGCCGTGCCGGAGGCAGCGAACTTCGTGGAGGGCGACATCGCCGACGAGGCGCTGGTCGCGCGGGTGATCGGCCGGCACGGCGTCGATGCGATCATCCATTTCGCCGGATCCATAGTCGTGCCGGACTCCGTTCTGGACCCGCTCGGCTACTATCTCGACAACACCGTGAAGTCGCGCGCGCTCATGGCGGCCGCGGTGGCCGGCGGCGTCCCGCGGTTCATCTTCTCCTCCACTGCCGCGGTCTATGGCGAGCCGGCGACGAGCCCCATCGCCGAGGACGCGCCGCTGGCGCCGATCTCGCCCTACGGCGCCTCCAAGGCCATGACCGAGCGCATGCTGGCCGACGCGTCCGCCGCCTACGGGCTCGCCTTCGCGGCGCTGCGCTACTTCAATGTCGCGGGCGCCGATCCGGCGGGACGGGCGGGCCAGTCGGGGGCGCGGGCGACGCATCTGATCAAGCTCGCCAGCCAGGCCGCCCTCGGCCGGCGCAGCCATCTCGACGTCTTCGGCGACGACTATCCGACGCCGGACGGCACCTGCCTGCGCGACTACATCCACGTCACCGACCTCGCCCGCGCCCACCTCATGGCGCTGGAGCACCTGGAGGCGGGCGGGGCCAACCTGATCGCCAATTGCGGCTACGGGCGCGGCTATTCGGTCCGCGAGGTGATCGCCGCGGTGAAGCGCGCATCCGGCGTCGACTTTCCCGTTGGCACGGCGGCGCGGCGCGACGGCGACCCGGCGGCGCTGATCGCCCGCGCCGACCGCATCCGCTCCGTGCTGGGCTGGCAGCCGGAACTGGACGATCTCGACCTCATCGTCGCCCACGCGCTCGCCTGGGAGCGCCGGATTGCGGGGCAGCACGCCCTGGCCGGCTGACGGCTGCCCCCTCCCCTCCGCATCAACCGGATTTCGCGAACGATCTGCGCCCAACCGGTTGCGAACAAAACGGGAAACGTGGTCCGCTGCCGCCATGTCCACCGTCGATTCGCCGCCATGCACGCACCCTATCTGGAGGCGCTGAACGCCGAGCAGCGGCGGGCGGTGGTGCATGGCGTTTCCGATGGCGGGCTGCCGGGCGGACCGCTGCTGGTCATCGCCGGCGCCGGCTCCGGCAAGACCGGCACGCTGGCGCACCGCGTCGCGCATCTGATCGTCTGCGGCGCCGATCCGCGGCGGATGCTGCTGCTGACCTTCTCCCGCCGCGCCGCGGCCGAGATGTCGCGCCGGGTCGAGCGCATCGCCCGCAACGTGATGGGAGAGAGCGCGGCCGTCATGACCGACGCGCTGACCTGGGCCGGCACGTTCCACGGCATGGGCGCGCGGCTGCTGCGCGAGATTGCCCCGGAGATCGGGCTCGACCCCAACTTCACCATCCACGACCGCGAGGACAGCGCCGACCTCATCGACATGGTGCGGCAGGAGCAGGGCCTGGCGAAGACCGAGAGCCGGTTCCCGCGCAAGTCCACCTGCCTCGCCATCTATTCGCGCTGCGTCAACGCCGAGCAACCGGTGGAGGCTGTGCTGGGCGCCGCGTTCCCGTGGTGCGCCGGATGGGCGGATGCACTCAAGGCGCTGTTCGCCGCCTATGTGGACGCCAAGCAGCGCCAGAGCGTGATGGACTACGACGACCTGCTGCTGGCCTGGGCGCAGGCGGCGACCGACCCGGTGCTGGCGGCCGAGATGGGCGGGCGGTTCGACCACGTGCTGGTGGACGAGTACCAGGACACGAACCGCCTGCAGGCCTCGATCCTGACGGCGCTGAAGCCCGACGGGCGCGGCCTCACCGTGGTGGGAGACGACGCCCAGTCGATCTACTCGTTCCGCGCGGCGGAGGTGCGCAACATCCTCGATTTCCCGGCCGCGTTCTCGCCGCCGGCCGACGTGGTGACGCTCGACCGCAACTACCGCTCGACGCAGCCGATCCTCGCCGCGGCCAATGGCGTGATCGGGCTCGCCCGCGAGCGCTTCACCAAGGACCTGTGGAG
>JAEWEX010000517.1 GCA_023389135.1 Pseudomonadota bacterium
CGTGGAGGACGAGCTGCAAGCCCGCGGCGCGATCACGCCGGACCGCCGGCGGGCGGCCTTCGTGGCGGCGCTGTCGCTGATGTGGCCGGACGGGCATGAGGAGGCCATCGAGGGGGCGGTCGAGGGCACGCTGGTCTGGCCGCCGCGCGGCACCGCGGGCTTCGGCTACGACCCGGTGTTCCTGCCCGACGGGCACGAGCGCACCTTCGGCGAGATGCCGGCCGAGGAAAAGCACGGCGTCGACTGGCGGGCCGGCGGCTCCGGCCTGTCGCACCGCGCCCGCGCCTTCGTGGAACTCGCCGCCCGCTGCCTCGGCGCGCCGAAGGGCTAGGCCGGTGGATGCGGCAGCGGCCCCTCACCCTCACCCTCTCCCCGCAGGCGGGGCGAGGGGACGGCTGGCGATGGCGCGCCCTCCTCTTGCGTGCGGGGAGAGGGCAGGGCTGAGGGGGAGCGTGTCTTGACCGCGGGCTTCGGCATCTACGTCCACTGGCCGTTCTGCGCGGCCAAGTGCCCGTATTGCGACTTCAACAGCCATGTGCGCCACACCGCGCCCGACCAGCTCGACTACGCTGCCGCCTATCGCGCCGAGATCGCCCACATGGCGGCGCTGGCGCCGGGACGGGTGGTGGATTCCATCTTCTTCGGCGGCGGCACGCCCTCGCTGATGGAGCCGGCCACCACGGAGGCGATCCTGTCCGCCATCGCCGATGGCTGGCAACTCGCGCCGGGCGTCGAGATCACGCTGGAGGCCAATCCGACCTCGGTCGAGGCCGACCGGTTCCGCGGCTACCGCGCGGCCGGCGTCAACCGCGTGTCGCTGGGGGTGCAGTCGCTGCATGACGACCAGCTCAAGGCGCTCGGCCGCCTCCACACCGCGGCGGAGGCCATGGCGGCGCTGGACGTCGCCGAGGCGATCTTCCCGCGGGTCTCGTTCGACCTGATCTACGCCCGGCCGCACCAGACGCCGGCGGACTGGGCGCAGGAGCTGGCGCGCGGTCTCGCCCGCGGCACCGAGCACCTGTCGCTCTACCAGCTCACCATCGAGGAGGGCACGCCGTTCCATGCCCTCCACAAGGCGGGCAAGCTCAAGGTCCCCGACGAGGACACGTCGCGCTCATTGTGGGACGTCACCCAGGACATGACCGGGGCCGCGGGCCTGCCGGCCTACGAGATATCCAACCACGCCCGCCCGGGCGCCGAGAGCCGGCACAACCTGATCTACTGGCGCTCCGGCGAATGGGCCGGCATCGGGCCCGGCGCCCATGGCCGGCTCGACCTCGCCGACGGCCGCCATGCCACCTCCACCGAGAAGGCGCCGGAACGCTGGCGCGCGCGCGTCGCCCAGTTCGGCCACGGCCTCACCGTGGACGACGTGCTGGATACGGTGGAGATATCCGACGAGTATCTGGTGATGGGGCTGAGGCTCGCCGAAGGCGTCGACCTGGCGCGCTTCCGTGCGCTTTCCGGAACCGACCTGGATCCCGCGCGGGTGGCCTCGCTCAAGGCCGAGGGGCTGATCGAGACCTGCGGTGCGGACCGGCTGCGCGTGACGCCCTCCGGCTTCCCCGTGCTCGACGCCGTGGTGGCGGACCTCGCCGCATGATCGCGATCCGCGACGCCGCGGCGGACGACCTGCCGGCGATCCTCGCGATCTACAACGACGCCGTGCTCAACACGACCGCCATCTGGAACGACACCCCCGCCGATCTGGCCGGCCGCCGCGCCTGGTTCGATGCGCGCCGGGCGGCCGGCTTTCCGGTGATCGTCGCCGTACGCGGCCCCGCCGTCCTCGGCTATGCCTCCTTCGGCGATTTCCGGCCTTTCGAGGGCTACCGGCCGACCGTGGAGCACTCGGTCTATGTGGCGCCGGACGCGCGCGGGCAGGGCGTCGGCCGCGCGCTGGTCGAGGCGCTGCTGCCGCGCGCCCGCGCCATGGGCAAGCGCGTCATGATCGGCGGGCTCGACGCGGCCAACGCCGCCTCGCTGGCGCTGCACCGGAAGCTCGGCTTCCGCGAGGTCGGCCGCCTGCCGGGCGTCGGCGAGAAGTTCGGCCGCCGGCTTGACCTCGTCCTGGTCCAGCGCGATCTGGAGTGACGCGCCGGTCCGCCCGGGTCGGACGGACTACGACCTCGCCGCCTGCCATTCGCGCATGGCCTGCGCGTCGCGCGGGGTGATGTCGGGGAACTCCGGGTCGGCGCCGACCTGCGGCGTGATCTTCCAGGAGCGGGCGCATTTGCGCCCCTCGGCGCGGACGGGCACCACGGCCACGCCCTTGACCTCCGGCAGCCGGAACGCGCCGTCCGGACCCTCGCCGGCGACCAGCGTCGCGTCCGAGGTGATGAGCGCCTCGGCGAGGTCGATGCCCTCCAGCGCCGCCGCGAGGTCGGGATCGGAGACATGCACCGCGGGCGCCGCCTCCAGGCTCGAGCCCATGCGCTTGGCGGCGCGCTCGATTTCCAGCGCGCCGGTGACGACGCGGCGCACCCGGCGCACCTTCTCCCACTTCGCCGCCAGGGCGTCGTCGCGCCAGCCGGCGGGGATCTCGGGGAACAGCTCGGCATGCACCGTGCCGTCGCCGGACGGGCGGCGGTCGAGCCAGGCCTCCTCCGCCGTGAACGGCAGGATCGGCGCGAGCCACCGCACCACCGCGTCGAACACCCGGTCCACCACCGTCAGCGCCGCCCGGCGGCGCACGCTGGAGATCGGGTCGCAGTACAGCGCGTCCTTGCGCACGTCGAAGTAGAACGCCGACAGGTCCGACGTCATGAAGGTGATCAGCGTCGCGAAGATGCGCTTGTAGTCATAGGCGTCGTAGCCCGCGCGCACCGCCTCGCCGACCTCCGCCAGCCGGTGGAGCATGTAGCGCTCCAGCTCCGGCATGTCGGCCGCCGCCACGTCGTCCTGCGGCCGGTGGTGGGCCAGCGTGCCCAGCATCCAGCGGATGGTGTTGCGCAGCTTGCGGTAGGTGTCGACCGTGGTCTTCAGGATCTCCGGGCCGATGCGCAGATCGTCGGCATAGTCGGAGGCCGCGACCCACAGCCTCAGGATGTCGGCGCCGGATTTCGCGATGACATCCTGAGGCGTCACGGTGTTGCCCAGCGACTTGGACATCTTGCGGCCGTGCTCGTCCAGCACGAAGCCGTGGGTCAGCACGCTGTCATAGGGCGCGCGGCCGTTGACGCCGCAGCTTTCCAGCAGCGAGGAGTGGAACCAGCCGCGGTGCTGGTCGGAACCCTCCAGATACATGTCCGCCGGCCATTTCAGGTCGGGCCGCGCGCGCAGCACGAACTCGTGCGTCGAGCCGGACTCGAACCAAACGTCCAGGATGTCGTCGACCTTCTGCCAGTTGGCGCCGGCATGGCCGCCCAGGAAGCGCTCGCGCGCGCCCTCGCGGTACCACGCGTCGGCGCCCTCCGCGGTGAAGGCCTCCATGATGCGGGCGTTGACCGCCTCGTCCTTCAGCACCTCGCCGGTGTCGGGGTCGACGAACACCGCGATGGGCACGCCCCAGGCGCGCTGGCGCGAGATCACCCAGTCCGGCCGCGCCTCGATCATGCCGCGCAGCCGGTTCTGGCCCTGCGGCGGATAGAAGGTGGTCTCGGCGATGGCCCCGAGCGCGCGCGCGCGCAGCGTGTCGCCCGCGCCCTCGATCGCCTTGTCCATGGCGATGAACCATTGCGGCGTGTTGCGGAAGATGACGGGCTTCTTGGAGCGCCAGGAATGCGGGTACTGGTGCTTCAGCCGCCCGCGCGCCAGCAGCGTGCCCGCCTCCGCGAGCGCGTCCATGACGGCCTTGTTGGCGTCGCCCTTCTCGCCCGCCTCGGTGATGACCTGCCGGCCCTCGAAGCCCGGCGCGTCCTTCGTGAAGCGGCCGTCGGCGTCGACGGTGTAGGGGATGTCGGTGACGATGCCGCGCGCCTCCAGCTCGCGCTTCATCTTCATCCAGATGTCGTAGTCCTCGCGGCCATGGCCCGGCGCGGTGTGGACGAAGCCGGTGCCGGCGTCGTCGGTGACGTGGTCGCCGTCGAGCAGGGGAACGAGGAAGTCGTAGCCGCGGCCGTGCAGGGGATGGCGGCAGACAAGCGTGGCCAGTTCGGCCGCCGTCACGGCGCGCTCGCGGATTCCGGCGGCCTTTGCCTGGCTGAACACCGCCTCGGCGAGCGAATCCGCAACGATCACGAACTCGCCGTCCCGCCATCCGGGCGAGCGTGCTCCATGGTCCTCCCCACCATGAGGGCCGGCGGGGCCGCCATCGGCCGCCGGCGCCGTGAGGCGATAGAGCCCGTAGGGGATGCGCGAGGAAAACGAGATCGCCCGGTTGCCGGGGATGGTCCAGGGCGTGGTGGTCCAGATCACGACGGAAGCGCCATCCAGACCGCTGTCATCCCGGACGCCGGAGGCGATCCGGGATCCAGGACCACCGTCCTGTCCCGCAACGTCCGTGGTCCTGGATCCCGGCTCTGCGCTGCGCTCCGGCCGGGATGACGGCGAGGCGGCGATGACCGGAAACTTCACCCACACCGTGTCGGAGGTGTAGTCCTCGTACTCCACCTCCGCCTCGGCCAGCGCGGTCTTCTCCACCACGGACCACATCACCGGCTTGGAGCCGCGGTAGAGCTGGCCGGACAGCGCGAACTTCATCACCTCGCCGGCGATCACGGCCTCCGAGCGGAAGTCCATGGTGGCGTAGCGGTCGCGCCAGTCGCCGGTGACGCCGAGGCGCTGAAACTCCTCCGACTGGACGCCGATCCAGTGGTCGGCATAGGCGCGGCAGTCGCGGCGGATGTCGAGCACCGGCACCTCGTCCTTGGTGCGTCCCTCCGCGCGGTACTGCTCCTCGACCTTCCATTCGATGGGCAGGCCGTGGCAGTCCCAGCCCGGCACGTAGTTGGCGTCGAACCCCGACATCTGCTTGGAGCGGGTGACGATGTCCTTTAGGATCTTGTTGAGCGCGTGGCCGATATGCAGGTGCCCGTTGGCGTAGGGCGGCCCGTCATGCAGCACGAAGGCCTCGCGCCCCTTCGCCTCGCGGCGCAGCCGCTGGTAGAGGCCGATGCGCTCCCAGCGCCACAGCAGCTGCGGCTCGCGCTCCGGCAGGCCGGCGCGCATGGGGAACGCGGTCTTCGGCAGGAACAGGGTCTCGGAATAGTCGCGCGTGGGCGCAGAGGCGGTGTCGGTCATGGCTTCCGGACGGAATGGCTGGCGTGGTCGGATCGTGAGGCGCGCGTGGATCCCGGCCCCTCAGCGAGAGAC
>JAEWEX010000058.1 GCA_023389135.1 Pseudomonadota bacterium
GCCCTGGCCTGGACGGCATGCTTGCGGGCGTCCCGCCCCGCTTCGGCGACGCCGTGCGCTATCGGCGGCTGGTGGAGCTGGAGGCCGCCTATGGCGGCATGTCGCAGGAGAACTATGCCTGGTTCCAGTTCAGGCTGGCCGCCCTTGCGCGACACGTGGCGCAGGGGCGGCGGCTCGCCGACATTCTCGACCGGTTCCGCGCGGAGTTTCCCGCTGGCGGCGGCGAGATCGTCCTCCCGTCGGCCGACCTTGAGAAGCTCGAGCGGATCGCGCCGGGTGTGGCGGCGCTCGCCGCAGGTCTGGCGGACGAGGCGTCCATTCCGCAAGCGGTCGCCGGGTCGTGCGATGCCGAGCCCGGACCCGAAGGCGACGTGGCGCTGATCGTGGAGAACCGGTCCGGGGGGATGCTGCGCATCACCGATCCCGTGCTGGCGCGCATGTCGCTCGACCTCGACCTGCGCGGCGGCCCGGTCGAGCTGCCGGAGGCCGAGGTCGCGGCGCGGCTGGAGGCGGAGCTTCCGGCGGCGCTCGCCGACGGCCGCTATGCGCGGCTGCGGGTGCCTGCCGGCGGCGTCCGCATCCGCCGGATCGACGGCAATGCCAGGCTGCATCTGGCCGGCGGCGGCTGCCTCGTGGTGCCACCCGGCGCCACCAGCCTGCGCTTCGTGTGGACGGCGACGCCATAGACCGGCCGCATTGTCTTGGTTCGGCCGCAATCCGTCCCCACTTCCCGCTACAATGATTTTTCGACGTTCGGTTCGGGAAGGAACGGCCATGTTCGACGCCTCCAAGCTGCTTGACCAGATTCTCGGCGCCGGCTCCCAGGGCGGGCAGCCGTCCCGCGTGCCGGCGAGCATGGGCAGCCGCGACGTCACCAAGCGGATGCAGGATCTGGCGCAGGGTCAGTATGGCGGCCTGGCCGGCGGCGCGCTGGCCGGCGGGCTCGCCACCATCCTGCTCGGCACCAAGTCGGGCCGCAAGCTCGGCAAGAGCGCCCTCAAGGTCGGCGGCATGGCCCTGCTCGGCGGTCTGGCCTACAAGGCCTATTCCGACTGGCAGGCGGGCCGCAACGCGCAGGCCTCCACGGTTCCGCCCACCCAGATGCTGCCGCCGCCGGCCGACACGCCCTTCGCCGAGCTTGCGGATGCCGGCCACGCCCCCCACACCGGCGAGTTGCTGATCCGCGCCATGATCGCCGCCGCGCGCGCCGACGGCCGCATCGACCCGGCCGAGACCGCCCGCATCCGCGAGGCCCTCTCCAAGAGCGGGCTCGGCGCCGACGCCGAGGCGTTCCTGTTCGAGGTCATGGGACAGCCCGACAATCTGGAGCGGCTGGTGGCTGGCGTCGACAGCACCGAGCTGGCCACGGAGGTCTGGCTCGCCGCGCGCCTCGCGGTGGATCCCGACGTTCCGGAGGAGCGCGCGTTCCTGGACGATCTCGCCGGCCGGCTCGGCCTGCCGTCGGAGCTCGTCGCCCATCTGGAGGCCAGCGCCGCCGGCGTCACGGAAGCCCAGCCCGTGGCCTGAGGGCGGCCCGCGCCACGGCCGCCTGTTGCATCCCGCCGCGCCATATCGCACCATGCACGCGTCGGTGCTCGACGCCGGCCCGCCGCTGATGGCGGTTCTCCAGCCTGGGTGACGCCCGTCGATGGACGGCGTGGACCGGGCGTTCCCCACCAGGATCGAGGCGTCCCCGCGGGGCGCCGGGAGGATCGCCATGACGCGATGCGTCTTGTCCCTGTTTGCCGCCTTCTTTCTCGTTCTCGCCCAGGCTGCGCCGTCGGTCGCGCAGGATGACCGGCCCATACTCGTCTTCGCCGCGGCGAGCCTGACCAATGCGCTGGACGAGGTCGTCGCCGGCTGGACCGCCCCCTCCGGGGCGAAGGTCCGCGTCAGCTATGCCGGCTCCTCCGCGCTCGCCCGCCAGATCGAGCAGGGCGCGCCGGCCGACCTGTTCATCTCCGCCGACACCGCCTGGATGGACTATGTCGGCGAGCGCCGGCTTGTCGCCGACGGTTCCCGGCTGGACCTTCTCGGCAACCGCATCGCCCTGATCGCGCCGGCGGATTCGGCCCGGGGGCCAGTCGAGGTCGGTCCCGGTCTGGACATCCCGGCCCTGCTGGGCGCCGATGGCCGCATGGCCATGGCCGATGTGGCGGCCGTGCCGGCCGGCCGCTACGGCAAGGCGGGCCTGGAGCGTCTGGGCCTGTGGCAGGCGGTCTCCGGCCGCGTCGCGCAGACCGAGAACGTGCGCGTCGCGCTCGCGCTGGTGTCGCGCGGCGAGGCGCCGCTCGGCATCGTCTACACCACCGACGCCGCGGCAGACCCGGGCGTGAAGGTCCTCGGCACGTTCCCGCAGGACAGCCATCCCCCCGTCGTCTACCCGGCGGCCGTGCTGGCGGGGTCCACGCACCCCGATGCCCGGGCCCTGCTCAGGCACCTGTCCGGCGATGCGGCGCGCGCCATCTTCGAGAAGGCCGGCTTCACGGTCCTCGCCCCGCCTCCCGCGGGCTGAGCCGCCGTGCCCACTCTTGCCCCGGACGAGATCGACGCGGTCCTGCTGAGCCTCAGGGTCGCGGGCGTCGCAACGCTGGCGAGCCTGCCGCCCGGCATCCTGGTCGCCTGGCTGCTCGCCCGGAGACAGTTCCCCGGCAAGACGCTGGTGGACGGCATCGTCCACCTGCCGCTGGTGCTGCCGCCGGTGGTCACCGGCTACGTGCTGCTGATCCTGTTCGGACGGCGCGGGCCCGTCGGCGGCGCGCTGGAAAGCTGCTGCGGCATCGTGTTCTCGTTCCGCTGGACCGGCGCGGCGCTGGCCGCCGCCGTGATGGGCTTCCCGCTCATGGTGCGCGCCATCCGGCTGTCCATGGAGACGGCCGACCTCAGGCTCGAGGAGGCTTCACGCATGCTGGGCGCGGGGCCCGTGCGCACCTTCCTGACGGTGACGCTTCCGCTGGCGCTGCCGGGCGTGCTGGCCGGCGCGCTGCTGGGCTTCGCCAAGGCGCTGGGCGAGTTCGGCGCCACCATCACCTTCGTCTCCAACATTCCAGGCGAGACGCGCACCCTGCCGGCGGCCATCTACACCTTCACCCAGGTCCCCGGCGGCGACGCCGGAGCGGCGCGCCTCGCCCTGGTCGCGGTGGCGCTGTCGCTCGGCGCGCTGCTCGTCTCCGAGCTCCTGAGCCGCAGGCTGGCGGCGCGGCTGGCGGGATGACGGGCGAGACCCTCACGGTCGCGGCGCGGCGGACGGCGGGCACATTCACGCTCGACGCGGCGCTGGAGGCGCCTCCCGGCGTGACGGCGGTGCTGGGAGCGTCGGGAGCCGGGAAGTCGACCCTGGTCGCCATCGTCGCCGGCCTGGTCCGCCCGGATCGCGGTCGCGTCGTCCTGGGGGCGGACGTGCTGTTCGACAGCGCCGCTGCGATCGACGTCGCCGTCCACCGGCGCGGCGTGCGGGTGGTGTTCCAGGACAGCCGGCTGTTTCCCCACCTCACCGTGCGCTCGAACCTGCTCTATGGGACGGCGCGGGGCGGCCGCGGCCTCGACGCGGTGGTGGACCTGCTCGACATCGGCGGACTGCTCGCGCGCCGCCCGCGCAGCCTGTCGGGCGGCGAGCGCCAGCGCGTCGCCATCGGCCGGGCGCTGCTGTCCTCGCCGCGGGCCCTGATGTTCGACGAGCCGCTGGCCTCGCTGGACGCCGCGCGCAGGGCGGAGATCCTGCCCTATGTCGAGCGGCTGGTGCGCGACACGCCGCTTCCGGTGCTCTATGTGACCCACGCGCTGGAGGAGGCCCGCAGGCTGGCCTCGCGCCTGGTGGTCATGGAGGCCGGTCGCGTCGTCGCCTCGGGCCCGCTGGAGGAGACGGCGGCCGCGGCGGGCCTCGTCAGCGTCGCGGAGCGGCTGGCGCCGGGCGTCGATCTGCCCGGCCGCGTGGCCGCCGTCGATGCGGATTACGGCCTTGCCGGGGTGGCGGTTGGCGGCGTCGTCATCTGGACGACGGCGGCGTCGGTCGCGGTGGGAGACGACGTGATCCTCACGGTTCCGGCCCGCGACCTGGCCATCGCCACGGTCCGGCCGGAGGGCATCTCGATCCGCAACATCCTGCCGGCGGCCGTGCGCGAGGTGTCGGCGGGCGACGGTCCGGCGGCCACCGTGGCGCTGGACGTCGCCGGCGCGCGCCTGCTGGCGGAGGTGCCGCGCCGGGCGGTGGACGAACTCGGCCTCGCCCCGGGCCGGGAGGTGTTCGCGCTGCCGGCCGGCGTCAGGATGCGCCCGGCCGGGCGCTGACCTCCCGCAGCCGCGACAGCGGGAACCGGCGGACC